>JAEDKI010000199.1 GCA_016295895.1 Clostridiaceae bacterium
TGCCGAAACGGTAACATCTCCACGGTAGCCTTTGTTCTTCAGACCGTGAAGCAGACTGTTTTCAACAATCGGCTGTAAAATGAAATTAGGCACGGAAGCACCGCCGAGGTCAGGGTCTATATCGCATTGATAATTAAGCTCGGGATAGCGGTAACACATCAGCTCCATATATGCTTCAAGCAGTTCAATTTCATCGTCAAGCGTAACCATAGGTTGATTAACCTTTACGCTGTGTCTGAAGAATTCAACAAGCTTCATAAGCAGGTCGGCAACCTTTTTATCGCCGTCAAGCTGTGCCTGAATGCGTATGGAATCAAGGGCATTATAAAGAAAATGCGGATTAACCTGACTTTTTAAATAAAGCATTGACATTTTTTGCTCCGTCAGCTCTGCACGGAGAATATCGGGATTTTCCAAAATCAAATAAAAGGCAAGAGTAATCAGAGTGATACCCATTCCGCTGATGAGCCAGGTGTGATTAATTCCCTGAAGCGTTGTAACCGTCAGCTCAACAACCGAGGCAATTGCGATTGCAATTTTTTTCTTTTTCTGAATGCTTTTCCAATTTGCAATCAAAAGTCCCGTTCCGAGAAGAAAATAAAAAGCAAGGCTGATATAGCAGAAAACAACATGGATTCCGTCAGAATAATTGCCCTGAGGGGTAACTTCGTAATGAATCGGAAGAAAAATGTCGCCAAGCTCGGCAATAATCAGATACATTGCCGCCGCTTTGACAAGCTTGCGTGGCTTGCCCGTTTCTTCCTCGACCAATATGGCGATATATTGATAAAAAAGAAAAAATATAAAAATCATTGTGCCGATAAACAGTCGGTGGCAAATATCGTTTAACAGCCTCGGAACGGTTTCGAGGTGATTGACCGTATAAACGGTAACTCCGTCAAATATCAAATGAATCAGCGTCACAACCAGAAGCACCGAAAAAGTGCTGTGCAGCTGAGTGTATTTCTTTTCTGCGGAGAAATAGATATAAGCCACAAAAGCAACAACAACAAACAGCGCAATTTCCATTCTCAGCATTGGCTTCACTCCATAAAAACTTTATTCTTTATCAAAGCTTACATACAGCGGTATTGCTTTCGGCTCCCCATGAATCAATTGCGGTTATTGCAACATATTCTGCGTTTACGGGCATGGAAGCGGGAAGTCTCAGTTCAACGGTTTCGGACATATTTTCAAGACCGAGAACAAAATCGCTGAAATACAGTAATTCCGAAATTGCAATTTTGCCACCGTTTTCGTCATTTTTGACGATGTTGCCGTTATAATCCGTTTCATAAAATTCAATAACATTTTTATTATCATCAAGGAATTGTAGCCTGTATGAATGAACAAAATCATCGTCAGTACCTGCATTAAAAGAAAGCATTTTCTGAGGATTTCCGTTGACATCCGTAATATCATTGACCGAAGCGGTAAGAAGCTGACTAAGCTCGGGGGCTTTGTTTTGATTTGCTCTTGCATCCGAATATTCGGAAAGACTATCGGTGCTGCCGAAAGGAGCTTTGATAACCCATGGCGCTTTCAATTCTTTTCCTGTATTGGCTTCAAGACGGTTTATTGCAACCTTGTCGCTGTCAATTTCCATATACAAACAGCAGGGGAGTTTATCGGCCATTGTGTTTCCGTATGCGTCAACGGGAATACTGCCGTTAAATTTACCGCTCTCAAGCTCAATATAATCGAGACTCTGCGTTTGAAATGCCGTAAAGCTTCCCTGCCAGATTGAACGCTCATCAATCAGAGAATAATGAGAATGGCCGGAAATGGAGATGACCTGACTGTAATCCTTTAAAACATCCGCAATATCGGCATTGCCCCATTCATCCGAGCCGTAAGCGGTGTCGGAGGGGTTGAGGTGTGAAATAACAAAAATCGGCTTTGTCGGATCGGAGGCAACGGCTTTGTCAAGCTCACTTCTGATCCACTTTTTATCGGAATATGACTTGTCATATGAACCGTCGGAGGAGCTCCAACAAATGAAGTGATAGCCGTTGATGATTTTATGGCTGTACGGATATTCTCCTGTATATTTCGTGAAACGCTTCTGCATTTTTGCAGGTGTAGCAACTTCAAATGAATCGACAAACGGTGCAAGCCAATAATCATGGTTGCCCATGACATAAACCGAAACAGGTTCTTCTCCGTCACCCATTACTTTGTCATATATTTCCTTAAAAGAGCCGTATGCCTCTTCTGTTCCGAGGTCGGTAAAGTCTCCGCCGATAATCAGCACATCCATTCCCTTGTTTTTAAGCATGGTAAGCGTTTTTTCAAAGGATTCGTACTGATGAGAGCCGATTTTTCCGCTTGCAGGAAGCTGGAGATCGCTGATTACGGCAACACGAAGCGGATTACCGTTGGTATCTATCGTGTATTCTTTGGTTTCGTCAGTTGTTTTGGCATACCCGAGCTTAACGCCTGCAATTACGCCGACGGCACAGAGAATTGAACCCGCGGCAATAAATGCTTTAACAAGTTTATCCTTTTTCATAAAAAATTCCCTATTTATGACTGTAATTTACAGTTTATTTCATATAACTAAAGATAATTTGATTATACACATTCATCTGAAATATATCAAGCGGATTGTTGAATTTTATGAGAAAAAGTGATTGTTGAATTTATGCGAAAAAAGTTAACGGTTGCTCAAGCAACCGCACTTTACACGCTCCGTAATATGCGATGCTATGTAATTGAGCAACGCATGGCTCAATGCATATTACACGACCTTATAAAAAAGGCATTACCGACCTCAGCCGATAACGCCTTTTTGAATTTATTTTATTATTCCCACTCAATCGTTCCGCAGGGCTTGGGAGTGAGGTCATAGAGGACTC
>JAEDKI010000200.1 GCA_016295895.1 Clostridiaceae bacterium
GCAGAGGATAAAAAGAAAAAATAAAATCGGAGGTTGACTAAAATGTTTGAAAGAGGATTTTTCGGAAAATTGTTTGATCTTGACGGCGACGGAAAGATGAACGCATTTGAAATGGCGGCGGATTTTGCGCTGTTTAACGAGATTATGAAAGAGGACAAAAGCTCGGACTCGGACGACTTTGACGATGATTTTTCCGGGGAGTCCGATTGTTAAGGGAAGGGTTATTCCGAATAATTCCGACCGTGCATATGCAGAAGATATTTTGAATAAAAATGTTCAAAGGGTAATTAAGGGAAAGTAAAGATATATAATGTCTTCTGCATAACGGTACAACATTGAAAACCGTCAGACTTGTTGCTGACGGCTTTCATTTTGACCTGATTTTAAGAAAAATGTTAAAAAAATGACGGTTTTCTTTCGGTTAGTCTTGACTAATTAAAAAATATAGATTAAACTATCCCTATATTAACTCTATGCAAAACAACTGAAAGGATTTGATTTTATGAAAAAAATTCTCGCAATTCTGCTTTCTGTTTCTGCAATGCTTTGCCTTTTCGCAGGCTGCGGAACAAAGGGCGACACAGACGAAAAAAATTCAGGCAAGACCTGGATAATCGCTACCGATACGGTTTTCAAGCCGTTTGAGTACAAGGATGCCGAGGGTAATCTTGTCGGTATTGATGTTGAAATTCTTGAAGCAGTCGCAGAGGATCAGGGCTTCAAGTACGAGCTGAACAGCATCGGCTGGGACGCTTCGATCGCCGCTTGCCAGGCAGGTCAGGCTGACGGTATGATCGCCGGTGCTTCTATCACAGAGGAACGCAAGTCACAGGGCTGGATATTCTCCGACGGTTACTATCGCTGCACACAGGCTATGACGGTTGCCGAAAATTCCGACATCAAGGGCTTTGAGGATCTCAAGGGCAAGCAGGTCGCTGTTAAGACAGGCACAATGGGTGCAAAATACGCTGACAGCCTCAAGGATCAGTACGGCTTCACTATCGCTTCATTTGAGGATTCTCCTACAATGTATCAGGCAGTTATCGGCGGTCAGGCTGCCGCTTGCTTCGAGGATACGCCTGTTATGAAGGCTTCAATCAAAGAGGGCGGACTCAAGCTCAAGGTTCTTGATAACACACAGAGCGAAGGCTCCGACTACGGCCTTGCAATCTTCAATGCAGACAATCAGGAATTCCTTGATATGTTCAATGCCGGACTTAAAAACATAAAGGCAAACGGCAAGTACGACGAGATAATCAACAAGTATGTCGGCTAATAAAGTTTAAATAAAAGATGCGGTGGGGTGTCTGCAAAGGCGCCCTGCTGTTGTCAGAAGGAGTCTGTTAAATGGCTGAAATATTATCAGTTTACGGCAAGCTGCTGCTTGAGGCAATGGGACAGACGCTTATAATGGCGTTTTACAGCCTTATTTTTGCAAGCGTTATCGGTCTCATTTTCGGTATGCTCAGCGTTCTGAAAAACAAGGTCTGCAATGTAATCGCTCAGGTTTTTGTCGATATAATCAGAGGCGTGCCGATGATCGTTCTCGCATTCTTTGTTTTCTTCGGTGTGCCGTATGCGTTCAAAAATTTCCTGAATATCAATTTTACGTTTACCGCATTGCAGGCAGGTATCATCTGTCTTTCGCTCAACTGCGGCGCATATATGTCTGAAATTATCCGAGCAGGCATACAGTCCGTCGATGTCGGACAGATGGAGGCTGCAAGAAGCCTCGGAATCCCGTATTGGAAAGCGATGCAGAAGGTTGTTTTGCCCCAGGCAATCCGCACAATGATACCGAGCATCATCAACCAGTTTATTATCACTCTCAAGGATACCTCAATTCTTTCCGTTATCGGATTCCCCGAGCTTGTAAACGCCGCAAAGAATGTTATTGCAATCAATTTCAAGTCTTTCCAGATCTGGCTGATCGTCGGCATAATGTACCTTGTTGTAATTACAATTCTGTCTAAGATCGCAAAGGCTCTTGAGAGGAGGATGAACCGTGGCCGTAAATAAGAATAATGTTAAAATTCACGTTTCACATCTCAAGAAAAATTTCGGACACTTGGAGGTCATAAAGGACATTTCCACCGATATCTATGAGGGTGAGGTCGTTGTCATTCTCGGTCCTTCGGGAAGCGGTAAATCAACCTTTTTGCGTTGTATCAACCGTCTTGAAGAACCGACGGGCGGTGAGATCATCGTTGACGGACAGTCGATCACCGATAAAAAGGCAGATCTTAACAAGATCAGAGAAAATATCGGAATGGTGTTCCAGCATTTCAATCTCTTTAACAATCTGAATGTTATTGAAAATCTTATGCTTGCACCCGTTCAGCTTAAAAAAGCGAACAAGGAACAGGCAAAAAAGGAAGCAATGCAAATGCTGAAAAAGGTCGGTCTTGAGGACAAGGCGGACGCTTTCCCCGAACAGCTTTCGGGCGGACAGAAACAGCGTGTTGCAATCGCACGTTCACTTTGTATGAACCCCGATATCATGCTCTTTGACGAGCCGACGTCGGCTCTCGATCCCGAAATGGTAGGAGAAGTTCTTCAGGTAATGAAAGATCTTGCCGCCGAGGGAATGACAATGGCGATCGTTACCCATGAGATGGGCTTTGCCCGTGAGGTTGCCGACCGTGTGCTTTTCATCGACAACGGTTATATTATCGAGGAGGGAACTCCGCAGGACGTTATCCTCAATCCCCAACAGCCGAGAGCAATAGACTTTTTCAACAAAGTCCTTTAAGAATAAAACAAAGCGTAGATTCCGTGCTGACGAAACCTACGCTTTTTATTTTGGCTCTATGTCAATAGTTGGGGTAAAAAACCCAAAAAAATGAAAAGAAGTAAA
>JAEDKI010000045.1 GCA_016295895.1 Clostridiaceae bacterium
GCTTATGCTCCGTCTTATATCACAGCACGGCGAGGAAGAAGCCAAACGCTATTTTACGGAGGATTTGCTGGTCAGCGAAGAAAAAACGGCTTTGGCAATGACCGTTGCCGATTCCGAAAAGAAAATAATCGACCTTTCAAGAGACGATTCGTTCAGCCTTTATGTTTCGATTCCGTTCTGCCCGTCAAGGTGCAGTTACTGCTCCTTTGTCTCGCATTCGATAGCGAATCCGAACGCAAAGAAACTGTTTCCGCAGTATCTTGAAAAGCTTGAAGAAGAAATAGAAATAACCGGGAAAATCGTTGGTGAACTTGGTCTGAGACTTGAAAGCGTTTATTTCGGAGGAGGCACTCCGGGTGTTCTTGAAGCGCCTCAGCTTGACAGCCTGCTTTCCGCAGTTGAAAATAATTTTGACCTTTCAACGGCAAGGGAATATACCGTTGAAATCGGCAGACCCGACACCGTTACCGCCGAAAAGCTTGAAGCTCTGAGACGGCATAATGTCGGCAGAATAAGCATAAATCCGCAGACCTTCAACGATAAAACGCTGAAGCTTATCGGCCGCAATCACAGCGTTGAGCAGGCGGTTGAAGCCTACCGCCTTGCGGAAAAATACGGCTTTGACAGCATAAATATGGATTTGATTGCCGGCCTGCCCGGCGAAAGTGCCGACGATTTTTGCAGGAGCGTTGACAAAGCTGTTTCGCTTTCTCCGAATAACATAACCGTTCACACTCTTGCGCTGAAGCGTTCCTCTGGGCTTAACGCCTCGGGTGCGGGCGTTTCTGGCGGCAATGAAGCGAAAAAAATGCTTGAATATGCTTCAAAAAGGCTCACGGAAGAAAACTATTCGCCTTATTATATGTACCGTCAGAGCAAATGCGTCGGCAATCTTGAAAATGTCGGCTGGTGCATGGCGGGCGGCGAATGCTTATATAATGTTTTTATGATGGAAGAATGCCACACCGTTATTGCCGTCGGTGCAGGAGCGGTAACAAAGCTCTGTGAGCCGGGCACAACGAATGTTGAGCGAATATTTAATTATAAATATCCATATGAATATATTTCGGGTTTTGATAAAATTACCGAACGCAAAAACGGAATAAAGAGCTTTTATTCGTCATACTAAATCTTATAGGGTGATTAGGTATGGATATATGCAGGGATAAATTATCTTTCAGCAAAATTAATAACCTTGCTCTTTCTCCTCAGAGATTCCTTGACGAGTGCAGCAGTTCTTATCACGCTCGGGTTTCCCGTGCAGCGGAGAGAATCTTTAATGACGGCAATGTGAAATTCGTCATGCTTGCAGGGCCGAGTTCTTCGGGAAAAACAACCACAGCCGCACTTCTTTCGGATAAAATATCTGCTTTGGGATGCAAGGCGTATGTTGTTTCTCTTGATGATTTTTATCTGCCTCACAGCGAGGAATATCCGACGGATGAAAACGGCGAGCCGGACTATGAATGCGTTGAGGCTTTGGATCTTGAACTGATGCGTTCTTCATTTCTGAGACTTTCAGAGAGTGGAAGGGCGGAGCTTCCCGTTTTCGATTTCAAGAGCGGTGAAAGAATAAATAATGCAAAAACTATTGAACTCGGCGAAAATGATGTTATAATCTTTGAAGGGCTTCATGCGCTCAATCCTGTTGTTTCGAGTGCGCTTGACTCAAAAAGCCTTTTCAAAATATATGTCAGCGTTTCTTCAAGAGTTTATGAGAATGACGGCAGCGTTTTGCTTTCAAAGCGGGATTTGCGCTTTATCCGCCGCATGGTCAGGGATTTCAGCTTTCGCTCGATGTCGGTTGAGAGAACCTTTGATATCTGGGGGAGCGTTATGAGGGGCGAGGATAAATATTTGTTCCCTTATGAAAGCCTTGCCGATGTTAAGCTTGATTCATTTCATCCCTGCGAGCCTTGCGTTCTGGCTCAGAAGGCGGTTGAATTGCTTTCTCAGGTCAGAGACGGAGAGTTTAAAGAAAAAGCGTCAACGCTTTCAGAAAAGCTGAGACTTTTTAGAAATATTGATTATTCCCGGTTGCCCCGGAATTCTCTTTTGCGTGAATTTACGGGCTGAAAAGCTCTCGGACAATGTCTGTAAAAAGGAGTGTGAGCCTTTTGGGTTCTGAAAAGAAACAGTCGGTTTTAAACGGCGCAATGGTGCTGATGGTTGCCGTTGTGCTCGTTAAGGTTATCGGCGCATTGTTTAAAATACCGCTGACCGATATGCTCGGCAGCGTAGGCAGAGGATATTTCAACTCTGCCTATGAGGTCTATACGCCTATTTTCGCTATATCGATGGCGGGTTTGCCCGTTGCCGTTTCGAGAATGGTTGCGGAAAATGTTGCGCTCAACCGCTACAGAGAAGCCCGAATGGTTTTTCGGGTTTCAAAACGCATTTTTACAATTGTCGGCATTGCAGGAACCCTTATTCTGCTTATAGCGGCGTATCCGTATGCAAGGTTCATAGCCGGCCCAAAAAGTCTGCCTGCCGTTCTTTGCGTTGCTCCGTCAATATTCTTCTGCTGTTACATGTCGGCATACAGGGGATATTACGAAGGCCTTCGCAACATGACTCCGACTGCGGTTTCTCAGGTTATCGAAGCTCTCGGCAAGCTCATTATCGGCATTCTTCTTGCGAAAATTGTCGTTTCGGTCGGCTCAAGTCAGTATGAAGCGGGCATGCTCGCAAGCGGTAATGTTTCAGCAACGGTTTTCGGCACAGAGGTTACAAGTCTTACCGAGGCTAACAGCGTCATAACTCCGTGGGCAGCCGCAGGAGCCGTTATGGGCGTTACGGTCGGTTCGGTTGCAAGCCTTTTGTTCCTTATGATTTGCCATAAAATCAAGGGCGACGGCTTTGAAAGAGTTCAGCTTGTTAATTCTCCGAAATCGTCATCTGCCGATACAATCGCCAAAAGCATGATAAAGATAGCAATACCCATGGTTGTCAGTGCTCTGATTCTCAACATAACGAATCTTATTGACAGCATGACCGTTCAGGGCAGACTGTTTACCGCTCTTGAAAAGGACTTTTCGGTTGTTCTGCAGATGCATTCCGAAGCGTTTGATAAGGCGGTCAGCCTGTCAAGACTTAATATTAATGATTTAAAAGAAGTAAAGAGTTACCTTTGGGGAGCTTACGGAACGGCTCTTGACTTTAAAAATCTTGTTCCGACGATTACCATTCAGCTCGGAGTCAGCGCTTTGCCTGCTCTTGCCGCCGCATGGGCAGTTAAGGACAGAAAAGCAACAAAGTCAACCATCGAAACGGTTATCAGAGTTTGCATGCTTATCGCTCTTCCGGCAGGTATTGGCATGGCGGCTCTTGCTGAGCCGATTCTGAATATAATTTACGGAAGAGGCCTCAACTCCGACGCTATTTCCGTTGTAGCCCCGATTATGGCAGCTTACGGCATTGCAACTCCCATTATGGCGATTTCAACTCCGACAACAAATATGCTTCAGGCAATCGGCAGAACCGATATTCCCGTTAAGTCGGTTATTATCGGAGCAGTATGCAAAATTGCCTGCAACTTTATCCTCGTCGGCAATCCGAAAATCAATATTTTCGGAGCGGCAGTCGGAACGGTTCTTTTCTATGTCGTCATTGTTGCTTGTAATCTCGTTTCGCTCCTCAGCATTTCGGGAGTTAAAATCCGCTGGAGTTCGGTATTTGTTAAGCCGTTTATCTGCGCAGTTCTTTGCGGAGTTACCGCCTATGCGTCAAACGGGCTTATTGCAAAGCTTATTCCCTCAGGCGCTTCCAATAAAATAATGTATATCGGAACGGTATTTTCGATAGGTCTTGCGGCAATTGTTTATGCAATTTCACTGCTTCTTATCAAGGGAATCGCCCGTGAAGATGTAACAGTTTTGCCAAAAGGAGAAAAAATTGCAAAAGTGCTTGAAAAATACGGACTTTTAGGTTAAAATAGATAGCGTGCCTATTGGAGAGTGAAAAAATGACCGATTTTGAGTTTAAAGACAGCTACGATGTTCGGGATTTGGTTGAAATAATGAGAATCCTCCGTGCTCCGGGCGGATGCCCGTGGGATGCGGAGCAAACCCATGAGAGCATCAAGAAAAACCTTATCGAAGAAACCTATGAGGTTATCGAGGCTATCAACAAAAACGATAAGGAGCTTCTCTGCGAGGAGCTCGGCGATTTGCTCATGCAGGTTGTTTTTCACGCTCAGATGGAGCGTGAGAGCGGCGAATTTGATTTTGATGCGGTTTCCGACGGAGTCTGCAAAAAGCTCATTGAACGCCACCCTCATGTTTTCGGCGAAGTCAGCATTTCGGGTGTTGACGATGTTCTGACAAATTGGGACGCTATCAAGCGCAAATCCAAGGGTCAGAAAAGCACGACCGAATCAATGCTCAGCGTTCCGAGGGAGCTGCCCGCTCTGATGAGAGCGACAAAGCTTCAGAAAAAAGCGGCTGATGTCGGCTTCGATTGGGATGATGTGTCGGGTGCGCTCGATAAGCTTGAAGAAGAAATTTCGGAGCTGAGACAGGCAATCGATAACAAGGATTCAGCCAACATTTCCGAGGAGCTCGGCGATGTGCTGTTCTCTGCCGTTAATGTTTCGAGATTCGTCAAGACAGATGCAGAAGAAGCCCTGACGGCATCGAGCGATAAGTTTCTTTCAAGATTCACCGAGGTTGAAAAGCTTGCAAAAGAGCGGAATATTGATATGAAATCCGCAGGGATTGACGAGCTTGATAAGCTTTGGGACGAAGCAAAGGCAAAATAATTAATGAATATGAATACCTTGTGTATTTCATAAATAGAAAACCAAAAGAATGGAGTAGAAAAAATGAATAAGACAGAACTCGTAAACGCTATCGCAAAGAACGAAGGCATCGAAAAGAAAGCAGCAGAAAAGGCAGTCAGCGCTGTATTCGCAGCTATCACAGACGCACTTGCAGCAGGCGAGAAGGTTCAGCTTGTAGGTTTTGGTACTTTTGAAGTTCGTGAGCGTGCAGAGAAACAGGCTCGCAACCCCAGAACAGGCGAGGCTATCACCGTTGCAGCAACAAAGGTTCCCGCTTTCAAGGCAGGCGCTACTCTCAAAGAGAAGGTTGCAAAATAATTTCTGATGAATTCGGGGCTGCTTTCTTGCAGCCCCTTTTTCTTGATTTTTTCGGTTTCATTCTGATTTGGATTTTTAGGAGGTAGAAAATGAGACTTGATAAATACCTGAAGGTTTCAAGAATTATAAAAAGACGCACGGTTGCAAACGATGCCTGCGATGCAAAGCATGTCACCGTCAACGGCAAGGTTGCAAGGGCGTCATATGATGTCAAGGTCGGCGACATAATTGAAATAACCTTCGGCTCAAATACGAGCCGTTTTGAGGTTCTGAGCGTTTCCGAGCATGCAACAAAAGAAACCGCCGCAACCATGTTCAAGGCTCTTTGATTTTGTCATAAAACACACCTTCCGCAGCATATCATTGAATGAATGCTGAATCGGGAGGTTTTTTTATGGCAGATGAAAAGAAAATGCAGGCAATGCCGCATAATATCGTTCTTGAGGACAGGCGGCTTCTGACGGTTTCGGGCGTTTCGGATGTTGACAGCTTTGATGAAGAAACGGTTGTGGTTTTCACGGAGCTCGGAGAACTGACGGTCAGAGGCAGCAATCTTCATATAAATCGGCTCAGCGTTGAGGTAGGGGAGCTGACGATTGAGGGCAGCATTGCGGCACTGATTTATTCAGACGATACGCCGAAAAGCGGCGGTTTTTTCAGCAGGGTGTTCAGATAAATGGATTATATCCAGGGGCTTGCCGAGCAGACGGAAATATTCTTTTATTCGCTCGGCTTCGGCTTCCTGCTCGGCATTCTTTATGATGTTTTCAGAACTCTGCGTATGATTATCTCTCGGTCAAAGGGCTTCACATTCTTTATGGATTTGCTCTATTTTGCAGTCTGTGCGGTTCTGACATTTTGCTTTATATTGGTTGTTGACAGCGGAAAGGTCAGAATATATGTTGCGCTTGGTGAAGCACTCGGCTGGCTGATATATTATTTTTCTTTCGGAGCAATTGCAATAAAGGTCAGCGGAGCGATTGTCAGAGGGGTCAGAAGCGCATTTTCGGCGATTTCAAAACCGTTCAGGCGTATTTTCGGCGGAATCGGTCGAAAATTTATGAAAATTGCCGCTTTTTTTAAAAAAAATATAAGAAAATCTGATAAAAAAACAAAATTTATCTTGCAAAAGCATAGAAGTATAGTGTATAATCTTAACAGATGTGTTAGAAATAATTTTAATAGAAAATAAGGAATCGACAGATGACTTCAAATAAAAGAAAAACAAGAAAAAACAGCATTATTCTTTGGGTGCTTTTCTGCGCCCTTGTTTGCTATTTCGTTGCAACGCTTATCAGCCTTCAGACAAGGGTAAAGGCTGAGGAGCAGAGCCTCGAAGCTCTTAAAAACAGTTATCAGGAACAGCTTGATGAAAATTCAGAAATTCAGATGGTAATTGACGGCGGAGACGAGGCGGATTATATTGAGAGAGTTGCCAGAGAGCGCTATGGCTACGCAAAGCCCGACGAAAGAGTATATTACGATTCCTCTGCATCTTAAAACCGCTTTTGTTCGGTTTGAGTGATATAGAACTATTTTAACACGGAAGGATCATTTTATCGTATGCAAATTGAAGAAGGCGCAATAGTCAGCGGAAAAGTAACGGGCGTAACGGATTTCGGTGCGTTTGTTGAAATTGAAGGCGGCAAGACGGGTATGATACATATTTCCGAGGTTGCCTCCAATTACATCAAAGACATCAAGGAATACATTTCTGTCGGCCAGGAAGTCAAAACGAAAGTTATTTCGGTTTCACCCGACGGAAAGATAAGTCTTTCAATCAGAAAGCTTAACGAACAGCCGAAGGAACAGCGTCCTCAGAAGCCGAGAGGCGAGAGACGCCCCGCTCCCAAGGTCTGGAACGGTCAGAAAGCAAGCGCTCCTCCCGCAGGTGAAAAGCAGTCCTTTGAGGATATGATGGCAAGATTCAAGCAGGTTAGCGACGAGAAAATGACCGATCTCAAAAGAGCCAGCGACTCAAAGAGAGGCGGCGGAGGATATTCCCGCAGAGGCTCAAATAAATAAACCTGACGGGGGCTTTGCCTCCGTTTTATTTTAAGGGCAGCCATACTGCCGGTATCAAGGAGAATTTTTATGCGTGATTTGGATGTTTCGATAATTGAGCAGGCTGTCAGAGATTTATGTATTTCTGCAAACAAGATATTACCGCCTGAGCTTGAAAACAGAATATCCTTTTGTGCGGGCTGTGAATGCGAGGAACTGCCCAAAAGCATAATGAATTCTCTCGGTGAAAACATTGAAGCCGCAAAAGAGCTTGATATTCCCGTTTGCCAGGATACGGGCATGGCTGTTGTGTTTGCCGAAATAGGGCAGGAGGTTCACCTGACGGGCGGCGGCTTTGAAGAAGCGGTCAACAAAGGCGTTTCAAGGGGCTACACCGAGGGCTTCCTCAGATGCTCTGTTGTTAAAGATCCGCTCAGAAGAGTCAATACGGGCGATAACACTCCTGCGGTTATTCACACAAGAATAGTTGACGGCGATAAAGTCAGAATAACGGTTGCGCCCAAGGGCTTCGGAAGTGAAAACATGAGTTGTCTCAAAATGTTCACTCCTTCAGCTACAAGGCAGGATATAATTGATTTCGTTGTTGAATCCGCAAGAAAAGCGGGCAGTAACCCTTGCCCGCCAATGGTTCTCGGAGTCGGCATAGGCGGAACTTTTGAGCAATGCGCTTTGCTTGCAAAGATTGCGCTTTGCAGAAATATCGACGAGCCTAACGCCGATGAATATTATTCATCAATGGAAAAAGAAATGCTTGACGGAGTTAACGCTCTCGGTATAGGTCCTCAGGGCTTTGGCGGAAAAACCACCGCACTTTCGGTTGCAATCGAAGCAAGGCCTACTCACATTGCAGGGCTTCCCGTTGCAGTCAATGTCGGCTGTCATGTTACCCGCCACGCAAGCGTTGAGCTTTAATTCGCCGATATTTCAAAAAATTAATAGTTTGTTTATATATTTTATAATAAAAATTTCCAAAACTACTTTATTTTTTTGTGAATATATGCTATAATACAGTCGAAGCTAAAGCTTCAACAGCTTATTAAAAGGGGATGACTGTATGAAAATGACAATTACAGGGCGCAAGTGCTCACCCAGAGATTCCTTCAAGGAACACGCTGAAAAGAAACTCGCAAAAATTGAGCGCTTCTTCGGCTCCGATGTGGAGGCGAAGGTTACGGTAACTGTTGAGAAGTCATCACAATCCGTTGAAATCACCGTTAATAACGGCGGCATGATTTTCAGAGCCCAGGAGAGAGCGGAAAACATGAACGAAGCTCTTGACAAATGTGTTGACACCCTTATCAGGCAAATCAGAAAGAACAAGACCCGTGTTGAGAAAAAGCTTCGCTCCGGCAGCTTTGAGGCGTTTGCCGATGAAGCCGATGTTCAGGAGGAAGTTGAGTTTGAGCTTGTCAGAAAAAAGACTGTCAGTCTCAAGCCTCAGTCGGTTGAGGAAGCAATTTTGCAGATGAATCTTCTTGATCATCAGTTCTATGTTTTCCTTGATGACGAACACGGCGATGTCAGCGTTGTCTATAGACGCAATGACGGAGGTTACGGCCTTATCACGCCTGAGATTGAATAATCTTCACGGCTTGATGCAATATAGTGATTTGCCGGCGGGAATCATTCTTCTGGTTCCCGCCGGTTTTTAGGTAAATTTGTAATTCTACAGGAGATATTCTTTAATGAAAATTGATTTTGTGATACCCTGCCTGCTCGGCATGGAATCCTTGATTTCATCAGAGCTTCGTGAAATGGGGGCTGAAAATGTCAATGCCGAAAACGGCAGAGTCCTTTTCAGCGGAGACGCCAACATGCTTGCAAGGGTCAATATCTGCTCCCGATTTGCGGAAAGAGTTCAGATTCTTGTCGGCTCATTTGAGGCAAGAAGCTTTGAAGAGCTTTTTCAGGGCACAAAGGCTCTGCCTTGGGAAGAATGGATAGGTTCTCTTGATGCTTTTCCCGTTAAAGGCTATTCAATCAATTCCGGGCTTTTCAGCACGAGAGACTGCCAGTCAATCATCAAAAAAGCCGTTGTTGAAAGGCTTCGCTCAAAATACCATATTGAATGGTTTGAGGAGACGGGTCCCGTTCATCAGATTCAGTTTTCAATAATGAAAGATAAGGTATCGCTTCTGATTGATACCTCGGGATACGGGCTTCATAAAAGAGGCTACAGGCTTGACGCCAACGGTGCGCCGATTAAGGAAACTCTTGCGGCGGCGCTTTGCAGTTTGTCCTGCCTTCGCCCGTATCATAAGCTTTATGACCCGATGTGCGGCTCGGGAACAATTCTCATTGAGGGAGCAATGATGGCGGCAAATATTGCTCCGGGCATTAACCGCCGGTTCTCTGCGGAACGCTTCGGCGTTATTGACAGAGCGGTTTGGGAGCAGGAGAGGGAGAGGGCAAGAAGCCTTGAACGACCCTGCGACGATTTTGAGGCTTTCGGCTCGGACATTGACCCAAAAGCGATTGAAATTGCAAAAATCAACGCCAAAAGAGCCGGTGTTGACGGGAAAATTAATTTTTATGTTGCCGATGTCTCCGATTTCAAGCCGCAGACCGATAGGGGAACGCTTATCTGCAATCCGCCTTACGGCGAAAGACTGCTTGACTTGACAGAATGCGAAAAACTATATAAAATAATGGGCGGTATTTTCGAGAGAAAAAAGGGCTGGTCTTACAGTATAATAAGCCCCGATGAAGAATTTGAAAAAGCCTTCGGCAGAAAAGCCGATAAACGCAGAAAGCTTTATAACGGCATGATTAAATGCCAACTCTTTATGTATTACAAATAAATAATGAGAGGTTGTTTGAATTGAAGCATGTATTTTTGGTTAATCCCATGGCAGGTCAGGGCAAAGGTAAAGCTCTGAATTTCATCAAGCCTAAAATCGAGGAAGTCTGCAACAAGTATTCGCTCGATTTTGAGATTTGCGTTACTCATGCAAAGGGAGAGGGCATTGAATTAGTCAGAGAAAGAGCCAAAACGGGCGAAGAAATCAGATTCTATGCTTGCGGAGGTGACGGAACTCTTTATGATGTTGTCAACGGCGCGTTCGGCTACAAAAACGCTCAGGTTGCCGTTATTCCTCTCGGTTCGGGCAACGATTTTATACGCTGCTTCGGCACGATAGATGAATACCTCGTGCTTGAGGATCAGATTAACGGCGTTCCCGTTGAATTTGATGTTATCAAATGCGACGACGAAATCGCAATTAACCAATGCTCAATGGGTATGGACGCCGAGGTTTGCGCCATGCAGGGCAAAATCAAAAAGCTTCCGCTTGTAACGGGCGAGGGGGCTTACTATATCGGTTGTCTTTATGCAATAGTCAAAAAATTCCATAACCATTTCACAATCCGCATTGATGACGGCGAAGAAATATCGCAAGACTGCCTTTTCTGCTTCTGCGGCAATTCAAAATATTACGGCGGCGGTTTCAAGGCCGCTCCGCTTGCAGAACCCGATGACGGCCTGCTTGATTTCATTATTGTTGAAAGCAAGCTGAGCAGAGCAAAGCTGACAACCCTGCTCAATAAATATAAGAGAGGCGAGCACCTCGATTGGGATATCACTACCTTCAAGAGAGGCAAAAAGCTCGTTATTCACAGCGACCATCCCGCCGCAGTTAATGTTGACGGAGAAATTAAATATGTGACCGACACTTCGTTTGAAATAATCGAAAAGGGAATAACCTATGTTGTTCCCGCAAAGTCACCGTTTCTTAAGGAGAGAGAAAAGCGTTTAGCTGAAATAAAATGAGAAATTCTAATAAAATAACTTTCAGACCCGACGGCAAGCTTGTTATAATGCAGGTCAGCGATGCGCAGGATATGAAATATGTCCGCAAAGCGATGGTTAAAATGCTTGACAGGGCATATGACTGCATCAAACCCGATATTGTGCTTTTTACGGGCGATAACATTCTCGGCAATCATTTGCTTGACGCACGCTTCGGCAGCCGTCAAATAGCTTCGGGCAAAGCCGCAACGATGCAGGTTATGAAAGAATCGATTGATAACATCGTTGCTCCGCTTGAAAAAAGAAAAATACCCTTTGCAATGATTTTCGGCAATCACGATGACCGCAATCTTGTTTCAAAGGATGAGCAGGCTGATATTTACCGCAGTTATTCGATGTGTCTGCCGATGAATAACCGCAACGGCAGAGTTGACTGCGATACATACAATATTCCCGTTTATCCGTATGACGGAGACAAGCCGATTTTTAACATATGGATGCTGGACAGCGCTTGGTATGACAAAAAGAACGATAAATGCCATGAAGCGGTTAAGCCAGAGACCGTTGAATGGTATAAAGCGGAATCGGCAAAGCTCAGAGAGCAAAACGGCGGAGAACCCGTTCCGTCGTTAATGTTTTTGCATATTCCTCTGCCGGAGATATTGAATCTTCTGGAGCCCTGCGGCGAAAACGATGTCGGAGCTGTCAAAACTCCGCAAAACGATTTTTGCAGGCTGAAAGAATCGGTCAGAGGAAAAATGTGTGAATATCCGAGCGTTCTCAGCGATTCTGCGGGCTTGTTTGACGCAATCCGGGAGTGCGGAGATGTTCGTTCGGTAGTTTCGGGTCACGATCATCCGAACTGCTTTGAAGGAAAATATGACGGAGTTGAATTTGTTCAGACATCCTGTGCTTCTTTCCGTTGCTACGGCAACGAAATGAGGGGAGTCAGAGTCTTTGAAATCGACCAAAGAGATCCTCGGGATGTTTTGACTTATTTCTTTAATTATTATGATTTGTGCGGCAGGGGAGTTGGCGCAAAACTGCAATATTTTTGGGATGCAGATGAAAAAGAAAAGCAGAAATCCGCTCTTCTTGCCGGAACGGCGGCAGTTACTGCGGGGTTGGTAACTGCTTTAATAAAGAAGAAATAATAAATAAAATGTAAAAGAGGGTAAAAATGAATACTAATCTGAAAAAGCTGCTTTCGCTCGTTTTGGCGGCTGTCATGCTGTTTTCGGCGGCGTGTGTAACGGCTTATGCCGACGGATCTTTAACCGAGCAAGAGGATGAAAATGAAATTGTTGCAACGGTTTCAATTTGTTCCTGCATTTATTTCTTCCCGATTTCGGGTCATACATGGATTTATGTTGAAAATCTGTCCGACAGGGTACAGCGGGTCGGCCTTTATGACCTGCCGGTCGGTCAGGGTGTATCAATAGGTTCGTTTTCATTTTCGGTTGCCGACGGTTGGGGCGTTTATTATAACATTGAAGCTTTCAGAGAAAACCGCGACAACAATTCCTCAAATCATTGGACAAAGACAAAGGAACTTACGCAGAGCGAGCTTGATTCTCTCAGCAATAATATAGCCAACTATGTGAATTATTGGGACTTTTATTTTAACTGCGCTTTCTTTGCTTTTTCAATATGGAATTCGGTTTCGGGAGATTTCCTGATTCCGCTTGTAATCCCTGCAATTTCTCAGCTTGAGGTTATTCTTGCAGGCGGCAAAAAAGGCGTTCTTGAAATGTATGAGCCTACCGAGGATCAGGTTTTCAGACAGAGAGGTTCGGGTGGTTCGGCATATCTCGAACCCGTCAGCGTCAGGACTATCAACAGTTGATTTGTTAAAAATTGCAGTTTATAAAGAATGAGAGAAATGTCAAAA
>JAEDKI010000201.1 GCA_016295895.1 Clostridiaceae bacterium
GCGGCGAATCGGTTCGTCGGGGACGCCGAACCCTACGGATTATTTGTGGTTTTGTGCGTTTCAGGGCAATAGGTTTGCCGATTGGCTAATCAATCCTCCGTCACGGCTTTCGCCGTGCCACCTCCTTTGCCAAAGGAGGCTAACGATGGAATTGCGTTGATATCGGGCGTTTTCAGTCGGGAGAACGCAGTTCTCCCCTACGGTGTTGCCGATGATTTCTGCTGATTTCACGGAAAAACTGCAATTATCCGTATAGGTACTCGCAAAATTGAGACTAACAATACAATCAGTTTTTATAGAAAGGATAATCATAATGAACGAACAGCCAAAACAGCAAATGACGAAAAAGCAAAATTTCTTTCAGGTCATAAAATTCGCATTGTTCTCCGCATCGGCGGGAATCATACAGTTTCTGACCTTTACCCTACTCACCGAGCTGACGGATCTTAAATATATCTACTGCTATCTGCCCGCTCTGGTGCTCTCGGTGCTCTGGAATTTCACCTTTAACCGCAGGTTCACCTTCAAATCGGCGGCAAATGTGCCGATTGCGATGCTGAAGGTTGCGCTTTTCTACTGCGTGTTCACTCCGCTGTCAACCTGGGCAGGCGGTGCGCTGACAGATGCGGGAGTCAACGACTATATTGTTGAGATCGGAACGATGCTCGTCAACCTTATCACCGAATATCTCTACTGCCGTTTCGTGGTTTACAGAAAATCCATGAACACAAGGGAATAAGCCTCAATTGCGGACGATGCCCACATTGCCCCAAATGCGGAAATAATATGTTTTGCCGTATTCACGGTAGGGCGTGGCTTGCTTCCGCCGTTTTTAAGATATGAAGTATATATCACTTTAAAAAATGAATAACAAATCATTCGCCTGCGGCGAATCGGTTCGGCGTCCGTCCCGCATAAACCGAGCCGTTTTTCGGAACGCTGAGGACAGCGTTCCCTACCGAGTTTTATAATGATATATAATTCACTTATCCGCACCTTACCTTAAAACTCTGTTAAAATAGCCCGATAAATGCACAAAAACCGACCCTCACCGGGATTTGCTCCGTGGTGGGGGGCGGTTTTATACGCTTTATGAATTATGAGGCTTTGTTCTGTCTCTTAATCTTTCTTGAAGTGGTTTTCTCAAATTCTTTATCTCTGATGATAACCTTTGAAATCTGCTTGTAAATCGGCAGTTCTCTGCATGCGGCCTTGATTTCTTCCATAAGCTGAGAAGCTGTTTTCGGCTCGGAAAGATAAACCTCGGCAGAAAGTGAAACCTCGTTGCCGTTCTTATCCTTTTCGCCGCTGACAACAACCTCGCTTACGCAGTCGATGCCCTGAATGTAGCTCTCAATCTCCTCGGGATAGATATTCTTTCCGTTGTTGAGAACAATGATATTTTTCTTTCTTCCCGAAATCACAAGCTGTTCTCTGTCGTTGATTTTGCCGTAATCGCCCGTGCTGAACCAGCCGTCCTTCAGAACGGCGTCGGTCTGCTCCTTATTCTTGTAGTAGCCGAGCATAACAACATCGCCCTTGATAAGAATTTCGCCGATACCCTCCTCGTTGGGCTCGTCGATTTTCCATTCAATGCAGGGCAGCTTGATGCCCGCCGTTCTGTAATCGTTGGCTTGGTCATGGTTTGCGCTGACAAGCGGCGAGCATTCGGTGATTCCGTAGCCATTGATAAGGCTGATGCCGATGTTATCGAAAAATTCGCCGATTTCGGCTCTTATCGGAGCGCCGCCGCAAACGATTTTAACAAGCTTGCCGCCGAACGCCTCGTGAACCGATTTGAACAGCTTTCTGCGGACATCTATGCCCATTTTTCTCAGAAAATTGCTGACTTTAACAAGCTTATCAAAGCTCTTTTTCATGCCCTTGCCTTCAATTTCTCTGATTATTCTTGTGTAGAACATTTCAGCCATTGCGGGAACAATATAAACATATTCGGGCTGATAAATCTTGAAATTTTTCAGCACCGCAGTCAGGCTTTCATTAATGCAGAGCGTTGAATGATGATGGAACGAAACGAGGATATCGCTGACGCTCTCATAGGTGTGGTTATAGGGCAGAACCGACAGACCCGTTTCAAAAATCGTTGAAACCTGCAAGCCGTAATATACGCTCGAAACAAGGTTATGTTCGCTGAGCATAACGCCCTTTGACATGCCCGTTGTGCCCGAGGTATAAACCAGCAATTTAAGCGCATTCGGGTCGCTCTTGCAGGCAAGATATGTTGATTTATCAAGCTTTTCGCCCTGCTCAAGAACGGATTTGAACGAAACAAAGCAACCGTCGGTTTCGTCACGGTCAAAGCCGATATACATTTTGACCTTTGTGAGCTTATCGGCGTTTTCTCTGAGCATCGGCTCATACTTTGCGTCATAAAAAACAACCTCGCTGTCACTGCCGTCAATAACATTCAGCAGGTCTCTTACAGGCAGTTCTCTGTCAACGGGAACAAAAACGCCGCTGCTGCGGAGAACCGAAAAATAAGCCGTAATCCAATTAATACTGTTTGCGCCGACGCAGGCGACATGGCTGCTTTCAAAGCCCTTTGAAGCAAGGAATGCGCCGACGGAGCAGACTCGGTCGATAAAATCCGAATAACTGATTGAGTAAACCGTTTCACCGATTTTATATTTATATGCGATTTTTTGCGGACACTGTTCAAGCGCAAGGGCAAGCATTTCCGCAATGCTTCCGACCGGCTGAACATCATAATAGCTGTATTGAACCTTTGCCATAGTTGCACCTCTCTGTGAAATGTTTTGCAAATTCATTCTAACTTTTTCTCTTTCATTTGTCACGCCACTGTTA
>JAEDKI010000202.1 GCA_016295895.1 Clostridiaceae bacterium
GTTGATGAATACATTATTAATGAACCGACAATACTTCCAAACAATATAACGAACGCAAAGTTCACATGGATTTCCTCGGACGAGACTGTTGCCAAGGTTACAAAATCAGGTTATGTTATTGGCATAAACCCCGGCAAAGCGGTTATTACTGCAGTTTCAGAAGACGGAGAAATATCTGCAAGCTACAATGTCAATGTTAATGGAAATGATGATGGGATTGATTTTCCTTTGGCAATCAAGAATCCGTCAACGACAACAATTAACTACGGCGACAGCATTATTCTTCACGCTCAGATTGACGGTGCTTTGCCCGAAGGAGCATATATTGTATGGTCCGAGAGCAACGGCAATTTTAACATGAGCGTATCGGATGACGGCATGACCTGCAAGATTTCTCCGAGAGCAAACGGCAAAACCACATTCACGATAACCGCTTATGACAAGGACGGCAAGGTCATAAGCTCCGGCACACAGGTTATGACCGCAAAAGCGGGATTATGGCAGAGAATAGTTGCGATTTTCAAGAATATTTTCGGGCTGACAAAGACTATTCCGCAGATATTCAAGGGAGTTTTTTAAGATTTTTTCATTTGAGGAGTTAACATAGATGCACGGCAGAAGCACTTTGCTTCTGCCGTGATTATTTTTTTATTCTTAAAAAATATATCTGCAGACTGTTGAGAATACTATTACAAGCTGTCAATCTGCATCGTACGATTCCCGCATTGTCCGTTCGCAATGCGGGATTATTTGTCTGCGGCAAATTGGTTCGTCGAGGACGCCGAACCCTACGGATTTATTGTGAATTCGTGCGTTTTAAAGATAATACCCTAATCAATCCTCCGTCTTTTGCTTCGCAAAATCCACCTCCTTTTCAAAGGAGGCTAACGGAACAGCAACTTATTCATGGGCTCCTTTGGTAAAGGATCTGCCTGTAGGGCTGAGGATTGGTAAGGTGCGGATAAAATGAAATAATACTGATTTTCGGAACGCCGAGGACGGCGTTCCCTACTATGGAATTGTGCTGATATTAAGAATTTTCAAGCGGGCGAACGCAGTTCTCCCCTACCGAGTTGCAAATGGTTTTATTGGTTTTCGGAATGCCGTGTCAAAGAATCCCGTGGCTTTTTCCCATATTAAAACCGGGGGCAAATAATTTTTGCGAAAAAAATGATTTTTGTTGATAAAATCAATACATTATTATATAATATAATTCACAATTATTTTTAATGGGGTGTTTGTTTGAAAAGGGTTATTTCTCTTATTCTTGCGGCGGTGATTCTCGGGCTGTCGCTTACTGTCGGCGCTGTCAATATTGCGCCGAAGGTCAAAGCGGTTGATATCGACTATCAATGCGGCGACAATATCACATGGTCGCTTGACACGGCTACGGGCGTTCTTCGCCTTGACGGCACGGGCGAAACATATGACTACTCAAAAGGTCGTGCTCCATGGTACAATTACGCAACTTATATCAAAAGCATTGTTATCTCAGAAGGAATAACGGTTATATCTTACGGTTCTCTTCTCGGTCTTAATGATGTTGTTTCGATTTCCATTCCGGCAAGCGTTGAAAAAATCTTAACTTCGGGTTCTTTTCCCTACCTTGAAACAGTTGACGTTGCCGACGGCTCACACCTCTATCAAGTTGCTTATGATTTTATCGGCACCGGCAACCCTTGGTATGCCGCCATTCCAAATAACTCCCCTGTTTATGTCGGTCCGGTTATTCGCAGCTTCAAGGGAACACCGCCGGAAAACACAGCGGTTGAAATCAAAGACGGAACAACTGCAATTTGCAAAAACGCTTTTAACGGAATTGCAAATATTACTGACATTTCATTTCCCGACACTCTGAAATATATCGGAGAGTCTGCTTTTGAGGGCACGGGCTGGTATGACTCTCAGCCTGACGGCGCAGTTTATGCCGGCAGCGTTTTTCTCGCCTATAAAGGCACAATGCAGCTTTCGGATGTCGACTTGATAATTAAAGACGGAACAAAAGGCATAGCAGACAAGTCCGTTTACGGCAACGCATTGATTAACAGCGTTTCAATCCCCGCTTCGGTTGAAATAATCGGCAAATATGCGTTTTATAACTGCAAAAATCTGGCTAAAGCAGAGGTCAAAGACGGCAGCTGTTTGAAAGCAATCCGATGCTTTGCGTTCTGGCAATGCAGAATTACCGAATTTATGTTTCCCGATTCTCTTGAGATTATCGAAACATCTGCTTTTGCGGGAACAAAGCTCAAAACCGTCAGTCTTCCCTCGTCCGTAAAGCTCGGGGATACCGTGTTTGCAAGCACGGGATCCGTTCAGAAATTTGAGGTTTCTCCCGACAATCCATATTACTGCTCGGATTCAGACGGCGTTCTGTTCAATAAAGACAAAACGGTTTTGATTAGTTTCCCTTGCAAGCCGACAATTAATGAATACACGGTTCCTGACGGAACACTATCCATAGAGAACTCCGCTTTTTCCTGTTGTTTTCTGCATAAGCTCACTTTCAACGATGACTTACAGTCAACAAACGGCAGTCTGTTCGGACAATGCTATATCGAAATAATAAATCTCGGCAAGGGTCTGACGGAACTTGGCGGCTCTTTGTTTTATGACAATCAGACTACAGATCATCTCACCGTACCCGAAAACATAGCTGCAATTGAAAACTATGCATTCGGCTATAGCCTAAACTACATTTATTTCCCGAACAAGAATGTTGTTTTTAATACAACCTGGTATAACACAACAGAAGAAGCAACATTTTTCTGCTATGAAAATTCAACTGCTCATGAATTTGCGTTGCAGAA
>JAEDKI010000203.1 GCA_016295895.1 Clostridiaceae bacterium
TTTTTTCGGTCGGATACAGCTCGGTATCCGATTTTTTTATTTCTTGTAGCCGCTGGTTATAATCATCGACTACATTTTTTAAAGACAGGAGTAAATAATTATGTCACTAACGGAATTATTCATCATCGCCGTCGGTCTCTCAATGGATGCGTTCGCTGTTTCAATCTGCAAGGGTCTTGCCGTCAAAAAGGCAGGAATAAAAGAAATGGGGCTTGCGGGTCTGTGGTTCGGCGGCTTTCAGGCGCTCATGCCGCTCATCGGCTATTTTCTCGGTGCGGCGTTTGAGGAATACATAACCAAAATCGACCATTGGATAGCCTTCGTTCTGCTCGGTCTCATCGGCGCAAACATGATAAAAGAAGCGCTTTCAAAGGACGAGGAAAAATCCAACGCCTCCATGGGGTTCAAGGATATGCTGACCCTTGCAATTGCAACGAGCATTGACGCTCTCGCCGTCGGCATAACCTTTGCGCTTCTGCCCGATGTCAACATCGGCGCCGCAGTCGGATTTATCGGTTTAACAACCTTCGTTCTTTCCGCCGCAGGCATCAAAATCGGCAACATTTTCGGCTCAAAATACAAATCAAAAGCCGAGCTTACGGGCGGAATCATTCTTATTCTCATGGGTGCTAAAATCCTGCTTGAGCATTTGGGCGTTTTCTCTTGATTTGGCGAAAGCCTTGTTGTATAATGAAAGCATAAAATCAGGAGGTGCGCCATGCCGAAAAAGGATTCCCGCAACACTAAAATGAAGATTGTCAACGCCGCATGGGAGCTGTTTTACAAAAACGGCTATGACAGCACGACCGTTGAGGATGTTGTTGACGAATCGGGAACCTCCCGAGGCTCGTTTTATCATTATTTCAACAGCAAGGAGGAGCTGCTCAGCACTCTTTCAAGCCTGTTTGACAGCAAATACGAGGAATTGCAGGAAGCCCTGCCCGAGGAAATGAGCGGCTTTGAAAAGCTCATGTATCTCAACAAGGAGCTTTTCATAATGATTGAAAACCGAATTCCCATTGACCTGCTTGCAAAGCTCTATTCCTCTCAGCTCACCTTAAAGGGCGACCGCACTTTGCTTGACCACAACAGAATTTACTATAAATTGCTTCGCCGAATCGTTATCGAAAGTCAGGAAAAAGGCGAATTCCGCAGCGATGTTTCGGTTAATGAAATAGTCAAGGCTTACGCCCTGTGCGAACGGGCGATAATCAGCGACTGGTGCCTTTGCAACGGCGAATATTCGCTCAGCCGCTATTCCGAAACGCTTTTCCCGATTCTTTTCGGCGGATTTCTGAAATAAATAAACTGCTTGCATCGGTTTGATTTCCGATACAAGCAGTTTTTTTGCCTGTTTTTTCTCTGATTATTTCTTTTTCAGAACGATAGAGATGAAGTTCAGGTATTTTCCGCCGCCTGCTTCCATTGATTTTCTGTCGCCTACGGCATATTCGTTCTCCTGTTTCAGCCAATCTGCCCAGACTTCATCGTTGCTCTCCATTTCCTCAACGGAAATCACCTCTGCGCCCTCGCATTTGCCGACCGTTTTGCTCCAATATTCAACATCATGCATGTAGTCAAGCTGTTCGGGAGTCCACGAGAGCAGAAGCTCGGGGGGCAGGTTGTCGTGGCAGTCCTTTTTCATGCCGGGAATGGCAATATAAATATAACCGCCGCTTTTGACAAACGGCAAAAGCTTTTCGTCAAGGTAGCTTTCGTCTCTGCCGAAATAATTGTATGAATCCGTGCTTATTACGGCGTCGAAAAACTCCTTTTCAAACGGCAAATCGGTTGCGTCGGCTTTAACGGGGATAATCTGCTCCGCACTCAAACCCATTGAGTCAAAGAAAATGCGGTTCTCCTCAGGCTCGCTCCACAAATCAGCCGCATAAACGGTGAAGCCGTATTCCTTTGCAAGAAATACGCTCGTCAGACCCTGACCGCTCCCGAGGTCGCAGACAACCGCACCGTCGGGAATTTTATGGTTTATCAGCAATTCTTCTTCCAATTTCACGGGGTTCGGACCCATGATTTTTGATTGAAGCTCGGGTGTGTTATATTTTTCGCTTTTTACATATTTCATGATGATTTCTCCTGTCATTTTTTATTTTTCGGCTGAGTATCGCCGAATAAAGCCGTCAATGTGACTGTTAAGCAGGTCAAGGGATTCAGCCTTGTCAGACGAACCGTCGGAAGCATTTATCAGCAAAAACACAGGCGCAAAAAATTCAACCGCAAGCAGCTTCGGGTCGGCTTCTTTTAATACGCCGTTTTTTATCATTTCACGGAAAATATCCTCCGTGTAGGCAACAGGCCCCGAGGTGAAACAGCTTGCGTATAATTCCGTCATTTCTGCGCTTCGGTACTGCTCCAGAGTCAGCATTTTTCTGAAATCCGAAGCAAATTCATCCTCAGTCCAAAGCAGAAATTGCGAAACCGTGAACTCTTTCAGGCTGACCAAAGACACATTTTCGTATTCTGCGGGATTCTGCTCACGCTTTTCCTCGGGAACATTATGCTCCCTTGATTTCTCGGCATCGAGCCGATACATTCTTTCAACGATGCTGTCAAAGATATCACGCTTGTTTTTATAATGCTTATATAAAGCTCCCTTTGTGATTCCCAGCTCGCCCGCAATCATGCTGACAGAAACCGCTTCATAGCCGTCCCTTGCAAACAGTCGGAGCGCAGTCATCAGAATTTTTTCTTTCGTTTCCGCCATATCATTGTCCTCCGTGGTGAACGCTCGTTTACCTATATTATAGTGAACGCCCGTTCACTTGTCAAGGCTTTT
>JAEDKI010000204.1 GCA_016295895.1 Clostridiaceae bacterium
TAAATGTAGCAATTGCTGCTTGAAAGGCTGTAATGTCAATTTTGCTGTTTTCAATTATTATTTCTGAAATGTTAGGTTCAGAATAATTGGGAAATGTTTTAATGCCGATTTGGCAATCGGACAAACTGATTTTTGCATTCTTGATTATAACGGAATTGGTTGCTGTTATGCTTTCCGCTGTCTTTCTTGTATTGATTTCAACATCTTCAACCGTGACATCTTCTGCCAAAATTGCGGAACTATTGCTTATCTGTGCCTCAACACTAAGCTTTGATGTCTCGGCATCCGAGCCTTTAACCGTAAGCTTGCCTCTGGAACCAATGGCGGCACTGTCAGAAATTATTTTAATATCTGCTCTTCCTTCAACAAAAACGGTTGAGCCATCGGGCAGCATGATGGCTGCATATGATGATTCGGTGTATCCCAAAAATGAAAATCCATCTTTAAGAGTGAGCGTTTTGGTGGTTTCATCCCAGCTCCATTTATCGTCTTCGCCCGGAACGGGGAGATTCTCACTGTCGGTAAAATCAAGGCTTTCGGCGTCATCCAAAGAATATGTATTAATTTCCGCCGTGCATTCACCGATACAGTAAAGGGCGTATCCCGAAAGGGCAAGATAATATGTGCCGGGTTCTGCTATTGTGTAATTAAGTTTACTGCTGTCAGTATCTGTTATTTCAATTACAGCGTTATCATCATTTTGCTTGAAAAGCCAGGTATATGTGTCAACATCTTCGTCTTTTCCGCCGAAATATGAAGTGAGAACGGTGTTTCCTTTATCAACCGTGAACTTGATAAGCTTTGCATAAACCGTTTCGTCGTCCGGGTTGATATAAAGGATGTTTTCGCTGCCGAGTTCATAATCAAATTCTGCGGGAAGCGAAGTTGTTTCGGTCAATTCGGCAAGAGCGTCGGTCATGTTCTTAATAACTGCCTTCTCAGCCGAAATATTTGCGTGGCAATTTCCTTCGTCATCGAAATCGTATCCCAAAAGAGCTATACAATAGGTACCGGAATCAACAATGGCAGAGGCAAAACCGGAACCCGTCATAGTTTCGTTAAGATAATTTTTTTCTTTGCCATTTTCGAGCTTATAAATATAGATATATGTTTCCGTTTCTTTCGAATCGCCTTTGAATCTTACCTTGAGAAGCGTGTTATCTTCTTTAACTTCAACCTTGATAAGCTTGCCGTAAGCATATGCAGTGCCGTCATAATAGCGGATATCCTCGCTTCCGAGCTCGTAGTCAAATTCTGCGGGCAGAGCGGTGGTTTCCGTCACGGCAAGTAAGGCTTCTTCAACATCATATATTTCGCCGGTAACTTCTGTCAACGATACGCTGATGTCATAATCGCCAACGCTATAGTCTCTCCAGCCGGCAACGGCAAGATAGTATGTTCCGGTTTCTTCAACACAATATGAAAAACCGTAGTTATCATCCGTGCTGTAAACGATATCAACGGCATCTCCGTTTTCTTTGAAAAGCCAATAATACATGTCAAAATAGGAGATATCATTTTTTGCTCTGACAGTCAGGAAAGCATGGGATGCCGTAACTTCAAACTTGTAAAGGTCGGCATAGACATTATATCCATTAGGATTTATGTAAAGAATGTCTTCATCGCCGACGGCACCTTTCAGGTTTGCGGGGAGAGTTGTGGCTTCGGTCAAAGTCTTTAAGCCTTCCGTCATATCAACAACGGATGTTTCCGCACTTGCCATGACCGAGCCTGCGCCGAGGAGCATGGTGAAGCAGAGAAGTAAGCTTAGAAGCTTTTTGATTTTGATACTCATATCAATATTCCTCCTTTGTTTGATATAATTAATTTATATAATATATTTAGCTTTCTGTCAAGAAAAAAATGCTTTAACGGCATGAATTGACATAGAAACGGCATGAAATGCATTGCTTTATTCAATATCGGTCTTTTCGGTCTTTGAAATAAGATAATAATTCAAAGCCATATCTGTTTTATCGCTGTTTTTAATAAACTCAATATCGGTTATATCGAAAAGAATACAGCCGCAATGACCTTTAAAGGTCGGGAAGCATATAATTTTTATGTTCTTGTTGATTTCGGGGCTGTAGTCAATCATTTCAAGTGTTTCGCCGTAAAGCGTTGCCCGTTCATAACTGCGAAGCCATTTTGAATCCATGTTGCTGAAAAGACTGCCGAAAGAAGTGCCGATAAGCTTTTCAAGCGGAGTGTTTTCAAGCTTTGCAAGCGCAGGATTGCCGTATCTGAATATCCAATCAACCGCATGGCGTTCTTCGTTGAAAACCATTTCAATGTCTGTGAAGGCGAACGGCAGGCTGTCAAAGCTGCTGTAATGGCGGCGGTATTCTTCAGGAGTTTTAAGAATTCCTTCTTCGGCAAAGCTGCTGATGATGCTTTGTTTTTCAGAACGGATGATATCGACAATTTGTTTTTTCTTGCGGGCTGAATAATCTATTGATTCTCCGTTGCTCAGGTTGATTTTGTCGGTTATATCGTGAACTGACATTGCGGAAACAACGCAGCCTCTGTGAACCTTAATAAAGCCTTTGCCGAGTTTTTCTTCAAGCTCGGAAAGCGGACATCTTGTTTCATGAATCTTGCCGTCGCAGGTGTGAATTTCTGCTTTTTTTCCTCTCACAATAATATAGAGAACGGTTGAGGTGTCAATCTCAATATTTTTTCTGTTTGAAAAAAACGAAATTTTTCTTGAGTTCTCCATGTCTTTAACCTCTGTTTTAATGAATTTTATATGCATATTCTATCAAAAAAATACAAGCTTGTAAACGGGTA
>JAEDKI010000205.1 GCA_016295895.1 Clostridiaceae bacterium
AGGCTTACCGTCTCGGGCGAAAAGGTAGTTCTGGTATAATAAGCTCAGCTGTCAACGACTTGGTATTCCTCGGCGCTTGACAGCTTTTTATCTCAATAAAAATAAACAGAAGAAAGGAAAGTTTTTATGTTTTTCAGATCCGTTATTTCAGCCCTTATGATATTGATTCAGCTTACGGTTATGAATGTCGGCTTCGGCCTTAAAGGGACCGACGGCACGGCTGAGGAACCTCCGTCCGAAATCGTCAACGACATCTCCTCCGATGAAATGGCGGACACTATAAAATACGCCGCCGATTGCTACAACACCGTTCAGGGCTGCTACGAAAACGGCGGATATGACAGATATACGCTTGAAAACTCCGGCGCAAAGGTTGTTGCGGAGCTTAATACACGCAACAGGAAAAGCCTCAGCGTCTATGATAAGGACGGCAATCCGTATTATGAACACAGCGGCTATGTTTACTATATTGATTCAGATTCAAAAAAATATGTTTCAAACGAATCTGAGTCACAGAGCCGTGTCAACACTACAAAGCTCGGCGGTTACTATTACGAAGCTCATATCCGTGATTTAGACTTTAAAAATGCAAATAACCGTGACTTTAAAGCGGATATCACCATGCACGTTTTTCCCGATAAAATTCATCAGCAATATTTTCTGTATGCAAAAGAGGCAACAACAAATCTTCGGGAATTCGGCACAGAGATAAAAATTCCACAGCGGACGGTTGCCTCCGTAAAAGTTTCGGACGAAGAAAACAGCGGATCGCTTCCCTATAAATCGTCAACCTGCAGCTATGTTGCGTTTGATATCATCGGCACAGGCATTGTCGGCTTTATTATTCCCAATGACGGCTCGACAGCGTCGGTCAGCGTTTCGCTTGAAAACGGAAATTATGTTTTTCGTCAAACCGCCGCTTATGACGGCTGCGGAATAAACAAATATGATGAAGCGGGCGGCTATTCGCTGAATTATCTCACCTTCGGAAACAGGCTTTACACCGATTCAAGTCATAACTTTGACGGTATTGAATCGGCGGCAAGGCAGGAGCATGCTCCGCTTGACGGAATAACTGTCGAAAAAAACTCCGACGGTGCCAAATACCGCGGTTACGAAAAACTCCGCGGTACATATCTGTTTTCAATCAGCGGCACAGATTTTAACAAAGCTTATTACAATAAGCCGGATAAGCATTACAAAGCTCCCGTAACGATCAAAAATGACGGCGAGGAAAGAAATATCTGGATAAGATTTAACTACATCCAAGGCTTCCTTGAGGGTGCGGCACTTCTGAACAAATACAATTCCCTGTTACCTGTTGAGGTACAGGTCAGCAAGAATTTCTGCGGTGACAAAGGAGAAGATTTCTATTCCAACAAGGACACGGCGTACAGCAATTCGATATTTCCGATTGCATTAAAAAACGGCAAAGACGCTGAATTTACGCTTATAAACGCCTACCAGAATTGGGGCAAATCTCCTCTGAAACAGCTTTCGTCCATCGAATTTCATGTTTCCTACTATCATCTTTCAACAGGCGTCACCGAGACAAACTGCATTGCGCCTTATTCGGTCTATAACGACGGCTGGATATTGCCGGATTTCCGAACAAGAAGCGGAACAATGTGGGCAGATCAGCCGCAGTTCAATTCCACCGGCAAATTGTATTTTTCAAACTACAACACTACGCCTCTGTCCAATATACAGAGTACATATAAAAAATCGGAAATTGTCTCCGACGGTTTTTCATACTCCGATATTCTTATGGATTTTGAGGACGGCAACGACGCATATCATTTCACCTGCCGCCACGTTGAAATGCCGCAGACAGATGAAAACAGAACATATTATACCTTAAATCTTGTTTTTGACCGTGACACCACTTTCAAAAACTTTAAGAGAGACTTTTCCCTTTTCACATTCAAAAGTAGGTTTTACAGCTATGATAAGCTGAATTATCTTGATGAAAACGGGGAAACGCAGATCGTAGAAATAAATAAAAAACCGAGCTTTGCAAAGTATTACAGACTTTCTCCGGACGGAGGATATCTCGGCTATATGGACGTTGAGGACTATGAAAACAATTCTCAAATTAACAATGTTTTCCTGACAAACTTTGCTCTCATCGTCAAAAATTCCGAGGTCATCAGGAACGGCAAAACAGAAGATGTTGCCTGCGTATTCAAGGATAAGTATTCAAAGTCCGACAACACAAATATCGGTGCGCTGACGCTTGATTATAATAACGTTTCATTCAAGGCGGGAGACAGTATAAAAATTGATTTCATTCTTCTGCCCTGGGGAAACGGCAACGAAACAACCGACGAAAATGTTCAGCGTGTGCGAGAGGACAGCGTGCTCAATTCCGCAAGAGTAACCGACGGCAACAGCCTTGACGACACTTATATTCCGACGGTCGAAGCCTCGGACAATTATTCCGAGTTTACCGTTAAAGGCGGCAGAAACAATATTGCCGTGCGTGTGAACGGTTTCACAAGTTATCAGAAGCCGAACATATATGTATGGGAAAACGGCGAATGGATAAGCTTTGACCCGTCGAGCGTCAACGGATATGACGGCTATACGGTTTTCTATAATAAAAATACAGGGCTTTACGATTTTTCGTTTGTCTACACAAGCACCGATCCCGACAGGGAGTACAGGTTTAAAATTGAACAATAGCAAAAAACGGGGCTGTCAGCAACAGCCCCGTTTCTGATATCTGTTATTCATTTATAAATTCGGTTTCGTCAATTATT
>JAEDKI010000206.1 GCA_016295895.1 Clostridiaceae bacterium
AAATGAGGGATAACGATGATTTCACACTCTCTCTGCTGACTAATTCCGAGGTTATCGGTATGCTCAAAAATTCAAGCGGAGCAAGGCAGTTCAGACGGAATGAGACAGACGGCAAGGGCGAAATCGTCTGGGTGTCAAAGGGCGAGGGGTGCAAGTTCGTTGCACTTTTCAATACCGATGACAAAGAGCGTGAAATCACCTTTGATGTGACCGATATCGCCATGAGCGGCTTTGATTACAGCGTTTGGGATATGTGGAAGCACGAAGAATTAACCGAAACAAAAGACAGCTTCACCGCCAAGGTCAACAGCCACGGCGCAAGGCTTTTCAGAATAAAACAGATTTGAAAAGGATGAAACAAAATGGAAAGAGTACCCAATTTAAGGCTTGCAACCGAAAAACCCGATCATATCATGGTCAGCATCTCCGGCGATGCCAAAACTTCAATGACCGTAACATGGCGTTCGAGCCTTGATGTTGAATCGGGCTATATCGAATATTACGAAAAGGGCGGAGAAAAGAAAAAAGCCCCCGCAACGGTCAAACCGTTCAAGAGCGATGTTAACACAAGCAATATTTTCTGGGCAAAGGCGGAAAATCTGAAGCCCGGAACGAGATATTATTACACCTGCGGAAGCGACGAGAACCGCAGCGATGAATATTATTTCGATACCGAGGAGGAGAACCTCACAAAGTTCAAATTTATCGCTATTTCCGACCATCAGAAAGAGGACGACCATTTTAATCCCGATTATTCGGCTCTCAATAAATTCCTCAAAGATGTTCTTAAAAAGCATCCCGATGTAAAATTCATTCTGACGGCGGGCGACAACACAAACTGCGGTCAGCATGAAATTCAATGGAACGCAATGTTTGAGGGTATGCAGGGCATAATGGAGCATCTTCCCTATATGATGTGCTGCGGAAACCACGATAACAGGGGCTTCAGGCAGTATTTCCCGACCGAGGTTGAGCGTTATTATGCCGAGCCTGCCGAGTTTTTTGATACTCAGCTTGAATATTCCTATCCCAAGAACGGCCCCGAGGGCTGGCAAACCGAAAATTATTCCTTCGATTACGGCAACGCTCATTTTGTCGTTTTCGGCGTTAACGAGCCTGAGCTTTGCAACGAATGGGCGGTTAAAGATATTGATTCAAGCGATAAAACATGGAAGCTCGGAGCTTATCATTTCCCGATTTATTACAGCGGCCCGAACCTTTCAAATGACGACGCTTACCCCATGATGCGTGAGTGCATGGAAAAGCTTGATATTCTTTTCTCGGGTCATGAGCATAATTTCTCGAGAACATTCCCGATGAAAAACGAAGAAATGTTTGACCGCCCGTCGCAGGGAACAATCCATTACGAGCTCGGCAACGGTCATATGAATCCTCCGGGAACAAAGACAACCAACAAGCTGTGGCATTGCTCGTTTTATCCTCAGGAGGAGAAAAACTGCATGTACGCCCTTATCGAGATAGACGGCGACAAAATGACTCTTATCAGCGAGCTTGACGACGGCAGGGTTGTTGACGAATGTCTGATTGACAAAGAAAAGGACGAAATCAGACCCTACAGAGTTGCCCCGATTTTCGGTCCGGGCAGAACAAGAATGCTCTATAAAGGCGTTGACCTCGGCCTTTGCGCAATGCCGACTCCCGCCGTTGAAAAGGACGGAGTATGGTATATGCCGTTTGCAACCCTTGTTGCTCATATCGGCGGCGAGGTCAAGCGTGAGACGGGCAAGGTCACTCTTGAGGTTTACGGCAAAAAGGCTGTTTTCACCGAGGGCAGCGATACAGCTCAGACGGCTAAAGGAGAACTGAAGCTCGGCGGAAAAGTGTTCAGAGGCGAAGCAGAGCAGCTTTATATCCCCGTTGACGATGCATGCAAAGCGTTCGGCATGAAATGGAATTATGCAAAACGCAATAACTTTATTTCAATTGAAAATTCAAATGAGAGCTGCCCGATTCCGAATCAGCCTTAAATCATAAAGCCGAAACGGACTTTACGCTGAGAACGGAGCCGCTGACCGTGAAACGGATATCGAAGCCCGCAAATTCAAGGCCGTATATTCTGTCGGGCGAATCCTGATATCCGGGTCGGGGGTCTTGAGCAAGAACCGCCTTGATTGCCTGATGTTTTTCTGTCGGGATAAGGTTCAGCAGGCTTTCGGGGAACTCAACGGCAAGACTGCCGCATTTTTCCTGCAAAGCAAAGCCGTTGCTCGCTTCGGGATGCGAATCAACATAAGGAAGATACGGCTTAATGTCGAAAATCGGAGTGCCGTCAAGCAGATCGGCGCCCGAAACACGCAGATAACAGCCGTATTTTTCGCTTTTCTCAATTCCGAGCAGCTTGACGCATGAAAGACCGACGGGATTCGGTCTGAAAGGGGAGCGGGTTGCGAAAACGCCCATGCGTTTGTTGCCTCCGAGCCTCGGCGGGCGAACGGTCGGCGACCATTCTTTGCCCATGCTCTCCGAAAATTCCCAGAGCAGCCAGATATGCGAAAATTCTTCAAGCCCTCTGAGCGATTCGGGGCTTCTGAATTCAGGCTCAAAGATAACGGCGGCTTCAAGCTCTTCAACAAGTCCGCTTTGGCGGGGAATGCCGAATTTTGACGAAAAATCGCTGTGTATTCTTGCTATTATTCTGAAAGACACATTATTCATAATATCACCTTTCGGTCTCTGCTTGCATAGTATATGTCTGAATATTAACATATCGGAAGCAAAACCGCAAGGGTCGTCAA
>JAEDKI010000207.1 GCA_016295895.1 Clostridiaceae bacterium
CCGAGGTGAATATATCCGCCGTTAAGGAGCGAATTATCCTCGCAATGGGCAACAATCATCTTGCCGAGCGATTTTGCTCTGAGCATGGCGGCTTTCATCATTTCCTCGCTCTGGACTCCCCTGCCGTCATCCGAAAAAGCACAGACGAACGGCGCCATGGCCTCCATGTCGGAAAGCTCGCCGCCCTGCTCGCCCTTTGTTATCGAGCCGTAGGGCAAAACATTGATTGCCGCATCTTTCTTTATTATTTCAAGCTGAGCTTCAAGATTCCCGAGCGTATCGGGAACGGGCTTCAGGTTCGGCATTGAGCAAACCGCCGTGTAACCGCCTCTTGCGGCGGCAAGCGAACCGGATTTTACCGTTTCTTTATATGAAAAACCCGGCTCTCTGAGATGAACATGCACATCAATAAAGCCGGGAAAAACAACACAATTATTAAATTGAAAAACAGCGTCCGAAGCGCCGCCGATAACGCCGCCCGAAACAATCAGATCGGCAGGAGCGCCCTGCCCGAATATATAACAGCCTTTAACAGTAAAGCTCATGGTCAAATCCTCTCTATAGTTACTTGTATCAGTATAACATATTCGGGGCAAAAGTCAATAAAAAATCCTTTACCTTTCAAATTTTTGTCGCTTTGATAAATATAATGTGATTTTTTCGTGAATATTTTGAAAAGATTCAAAAAAATCTCTTGACATCAATCGGGCGGAAATATATAATAATGATAACGATTATCATTAATGCTAAGGAGGCTACGGAAATGGTAAGGCACAGCCGCCGGAGAGACGCCGTTTATTCAAATCTCTGCCAACGCTGCGATCATCCCACTGCTGAGGATATTTTCTTTTCCATCAAAAACGAATATCCCTCAATCAGTCTTGCAACGGTTTACCGCAACCTTTCTCAGCTTGAAACCGACGGAAAAATAATCCGCATCGGTTCGGGCGGCACGGCACGCTATGACGGCAACATTTCGCCGCATTATCACCTTGTCTGCCTTTCATGCGGAGGCGTTTTTGATATCTTCCTCAATGACGACGGGCTTTGCGAAAAAGCCGCCGGAAGTTTTGACGGAAAAATCGTTTCTCACTCGGTTTTGTTCAAAGGCTATTGTTCCGATTGCTCAAAGCAGGTCGGATAAAGCATAAAAAGGCAAAAATAAAAATTAATAAATGGAGGAAATTACCATGAAAAAGTTTGTTTGCACAGTTTGCGGTTATGTTTACGAGGGCGATGCAGCTCCCGAAAAGTGCCCCCAGTGCGGCGTTCCCGCTTCAAAGTTCGTTGAGCAGAAGGCTGACGAAATGTCCTGGGCTGCAGAGCACGTTGTCGGCGTTGCCAAGGGCGTAAGCGAAGAAATCATTGAAGGTCTCAGAGCTAACTTCAGCGGTGAGTGCACAGAGGTCGGCATGTATCTTGCAATGGCAAGAGTTGCTCACAGAGAGGGCTATCCCGAGATCGGTCTCTATTGGGAAAAGGCTGCTTACGAAGAGGCAGAGCATGCCGCTAAGTTTGCAGAGCTTCTCGGCGAAGTTGTTACCGACAGCACAAAGAAGAATCTTGAAATGAGAGTTGAAGCCGAGAACGGCGCAACCGCAGGCAAAACCGCTCTTGCAAAGATGGCTAAGGAGCAGGGTCTTGACGCTATCCATGACACCGTTCACGAGATGGCAAGAGACGAAGCAAGACACGGCAAGGCATTTGCAGGTCTTCTTAAGAGATATTTCGGTTAATCACAATCGTTGATTCAGAGCGATTTATAACCAAATTAGAAATAGCGCAGAGTTAATGCTCTGCGCTTATTTCATTTTGCAATGGTGTACTCTTGCGAACACTCGGATATGTAAAAATATAGCGCGGAGCTTGCGCCCCGCGCTTTTAATTACTCTGCTTTTGTGAAAACAATTTCTTCATCACTTACATCTGTAAGTGTCATAGGAGACGCACTTGTATCAATAGAAAATCCTCTTGTAAAAAGTAAGACTTTATAATTCAGAACACCATCTTTAATCTTCCATGTTCCTTCATTGTGAACACCAGCAGATGAATTAAATTCTGCTGTTCCTCCCTCATAAATCTCTAATACTTGTTTTGTTTCATTTCCGCTTTCATTTGTGTGCACATATATCCATGTTCCAACCACTTCTTCTTTCAGCGACTTATCTTTTCCGCAAGCTGCAAAAGACAAACACATAACAACAGCTAAAAATACTGTAATAAATCTTTTCATTTTTTGTACCTCTCTTGTTTTAATTGATTTTGATACAAATGATTCAATTATTAACAATTCCGAATCAACTGTATCAACGAATGATATTATACATGAGCTTTTGACTTGTGTCAATAGCGTTATGCGATTTTCACAAGGTTTATAATTTGTAAAAACCACTCTAAAATATAATCAAAGATTATTTAGGGTGATTTTGTGAAACAAGAATACAGAGAACTTTATGAAAAATTCGGATTGAATGTTGTATTTTACCGCAAACGAAAGAAACTGACACAACTTCAGCTTGCAGAACTTGTAGATATTGACAGAAGTCATATAAGTGCAATCGAGCTTGGAAAAGTCGGTGTATCATTTGATGTTATTTTTAAAATTTGCGAAGTTCTTGAAATAACCCCAAAAGAATTATTCGATTTCAGATAATCAAACTATGCATAAAGCGAGGCATTTGCAGGTCTTCTCAAGAGATATTTCTGATTTTGAAATAATCAA
>JAEDKI010000208.1 GCA_016295895.1 Clostridiaceae bacterium
CTATTGTTTGGGCTCCTTTGGCAAAGGAGCTGCCCGTAGGGCTGAGGATTGGTAAAGTTGCAGATAAAATGAATTATTATTGATTCCCTGAACGCCAAGGACAGCGTTCCCTACTAGGACTTTGTGCTTTCAATCAAAGCTCGACATTATTGCATGGAGAAAATTATGATTAAAGAAAAATCCGTAAGATTGATCGCTGCGGTGCTTATTTTGGCTCTTGTTTTTGCTCTGTACGGATGTTATGGGTCTGCAAGGGTTGCCGATGATGAGATAGCGTTGCAAATAAAGCTTGATATCAAAGAAGATATCGGTTTGCTTGTTGTCAACTACACGGCAAACGGTATCAGCCACAGCGGCGGCGTATCAAATGCAAATAAGTCGCTGTTGAAGCATGGCGAAATAATTACCTGCACTCTGAGCAAACAAGATTTTGATAATCAGGAAAATATCGAAAACATGTCGGTTAAATTTGAAATCATAACGGAATATGTTGACCCGAATTATGAAAACATATATCCTGCTGAATATACAAAGCCCTTGGAAGCAATTGATTTAAAAGTCAATTACGGCAATTCTTACAACATTACAATCAGCGGAGATAAATCGAACGGATACAAAGCTGTTTCGGAATCATAACCGTTCAATTATTCCTTTGAAGGTTTAAAAAGGTTTATGCGAGAAGGATGTTGCGGAAAATGAACGGATATATTTCAATCAACCAAATCCCGCATATAACAAAAACCGCCCCGAAAACGGAGCGGTTTCTTTGTTTTTTACTTAAATTACTTAAGCTCAACCTTAGCGCCGACTTCTTCAAGCTTAGCCTTAGCAGCCTCAGCGTCTTCCTTGGAAACGCCTTCCTTGAGAGCCTTGGGAGCGCCGTCAACAAGAGCCTTAGCTTCTGCAAGACCGAGACCGGTGATCTCACGAACAGCCTTGATAACCTTGATCTTCTCTGCGCCAACTTCTGCGAGAACAACATCAAACTCTGTCTTCTCCTCAGCAGCGGCAGCGCCTGCATCTGCGGGAGCAGCAACAGCTACAGCAGCAGCGGCTGAAACGCCGAACTCTTCCTCTACAGCGTGAACGAGCTCTGAAAGCTCAAGAACGGTAAGACCTTTGATTTCTTCAATCATAGCAGCAATTTTCTCTGATGCCATTTTATTTTCCTCCAATTTGTTAGAATTTTTTAAATTAAAATTTGATTAAGCCTCTGCGGGTGCTTCGGCGGGAGCAGCTTCGCCGCTCTTGTCAACAATAGCCTGAATAGCACGTGCGAAGGATGCGATGGGTGCGTTGAACGCATTGCAAACTGTTGCAAGAAGGATGTCTCTTGTGGGCAGCTTTGCAAGAGCGTCGATAGTTGCGTTGTCGATAACAGCGCCGTCAAGATAACCGCTCTTTACGGTGAAATTCTTATGAGTTTCAGCAAACTTCGAAAGAATTCTTGCAGCAGCGGTGTGATCCTCGGGGCTGATTGCAATAGCGGTTGTTCCCTCAAGAACTCCGCAGATATCGTCAAGACCAACATTCTTGGCAGCAAGACCGAGAAGTGTGTTCTTAACAACAGAATACTTAACGCCTGCTTCACGAAGCTCTTTTCTGAGCTTGGTATCGTCTGCAACGTTGATGCCCTTATAGTCAACAACAACGCCTGCAACCGAATTCTGAAGCTGCTCGGTAAGATCTGCAACGATTTGTTTCTTTTGCTCTAAAACAAGTGCGCTTGGCATGTATTTTCACCTCCATATGGATTAAATGCAAACAAAAAACCCTTTCCGCAAACCGCAGAAAGGGTGTAACATACTCTTTGACCGAAAGCCGTTCGGCTCCCGAAAAAATCCTGTATGCTTCCTCTCTCGGCAGGCGGTTTGATAACCATTATGCGAAAAGCACCTGCTGTCTTAAAAAGAACAGCTTAGTTATAATAACACATTGATGTGTGTTTGTCAAGAGTTTTTTATGCCTCTGTGCCGCCGAGCTTGTTGGGGTTAACCTTGATGCCGGGGCCCATGGTTGTTGCGAGAACGCAGGAGCGGATATACTGACCCTTGGTTGCGGCGGGCTTTGCCTTGATAACGGCGTCAAGCAGAGTGTTGAAGTTCTCAGCGAGCTTCTCTGCGCCGAAGGAAACCTTGCCGATGGGGCAGTGAATGATGTTTGTTTTGTCAAGACGGTACTCAATCTTACCTGCCTTAGCTTCGGTAACAGCCTTTGCAACATCGGGTGTAACCGTGCCTGCCTTGGGGCTGGGCATAAGTCCACGGGGACCGAGAACCTTACCGAGACGGCCAACAAGACCCATCATGTTGGGCGCTGCGATGGCAACGTCAAAATCCATAAAGCCTTCGCCCTGTATTCTTGCAACAAGGTCTTCTGCGCCGACAACTTCTGCGCCTGCGGCAACTGCTGCGTCAGCATCTGCGCCCTTGGCGAAAACAGCAACTCTGACGCTCTTACCTGTGCCGTTGGGGAGAACGACTGCGCCTCTGACCTGCTGGTCAGCATGGCGGGAGTCAACGCCCAGACGGATGTGAACTTCAACTGTCTCGTCAAACTTTGCGCTTGCGGTTTTAACGGCAAGCTCAAGAGCGCCGTTGGTGTCATAGAGAGCGGCTTTATCAACAAGCTTTGCGCTCTCGATATATTTCTTTCCGTGTTTCATGTTAATTAATTCCTCCCAATCATGTGGTTAATCGGATTATTCCTCCCAC
>JAEDKI010000046.1 GCA_016295895.1 Clostridiaceae bacterium
CTTCTCCTTTGAGCAGTAGAAGCCTGTGCACTCAAGAACAACGTCAACGCCGATTTCGCCCCAGGGGAGCTCAGCAGCGTTAGCTTTTGCATAGATTGTGAGAGTCTTGCCGTCAACGGTGATGGTGCCTGCTTCGTCGTCAGCGCTTACGGTGTGAAGGCCTTCGCCGATTCTGCCGCAGTAGCCGCCCTGAGCGGTATCATACTTGAGAAGGTTAGCGAGCATTGAGGGCTTTGTAAGGTCGTTGATAGCAACAACATCATAGCCTTCTGCGCCGAACATCTGACGGAAAGCGAGACGGCCGATTCTGCCGAATCCGTTAATTGCAACTTTAACTGACATAATAATTACCTCCGAATTTTGTTATTATATTTTGACCGTATCTATTTTATACATTTTTGCAAAAATATGCAACAGTTTTTTGCTGATTTTTTTTGTTTTTTGAAAGTTTTGGTATTCTGAACAAAATTGCATGAAAGTTAAGCCGAAAGGGTGTAAAACTGACAATAAAAAACGGGTTTTTCGCAGTTAAAAATAAAAATATTATTTCTATTTATGATATTTGCCTCCGCTTGAAATCATAAAAGCACGGTAAATCTGCTCAAGAAGCATGACTCTTGCAAGCTGGTGAGGGAAGGTCATCGGGCTCATTGAAAGGCGGAATTTTGCTCTGCTTTTGACTTCGGGCGACAGCCCGTGAGAGCCTCCGATGATGAAGCAGAGCGAGCCGAAGCCCGAAACGGCGCATTTTTCTATTTCTTTTGAAAAGCTTTCCGATGAAAGCTCTTTGCCCTCAATGCATAGCGCAAAAACAGCCTCGTTCGGAGAAATCTTTGCGAGAATCCGTTCGCTTTCGTCGCTGAGAGCGGCGGAAATCTGAGCGGGATTCGGATTATCGGGCAGCCTTGCGGGGGTCAGCTCGGTTATTTTGAGGCGACAAAATGCGCCGAGCCTTTTTTCATATTCTGAGCAAGCGGAGCGGAGATATTCCTCTTTCAGCTTGCCGATACAAATTATATTGATATTGATCATTCAAATCACCTTTCGCCGTCATTTATTTTGCAAATTAAACATATTTTATAGAAAACGGATGCGGGGTGACGGCTTTTGAAAATGCTGAAAGAACGGCTGATTGTGGCGGCGTTCTGTATTTTTGCGCTCATTTGCTGTGCGGCAGGGATGCGGCTTTCGGAAAAGATTTCGGTTCCTGCTCAGCAGCCCGAAGCGGAGAGCGCAACGAGCGAGAGCTACATAAAATGGGTTGATTTTTCGCCGACATATTCTGCACTTTCCGACGCAATGGAGCTTGATATCTCAACTTACAAAACGCAGAGACATCTCTCATGGATAGATACGCTGTCGTACCTTGCCTGCAAGAACGGAGGCAATTTCAGCGGCTACAAGCGCTCACAGCTTGACAAGCTCGTTGAGGCTCTCGGCGATGATATGACTCCCGATGATTTAATGAGAGAAAACAAATATTACAATTTTTATAAAAAAGCCTACGGAGCGGTTCTTTCGGGAATGCTCGGCGAATACACAAAGGCGGCTCCCGACGGCAGCGGAGGAATCAAAGCCGTTGAGGGCTACGGGCTCAGAGCCTATTCTCCGATAGCCGAGGGCTTCTGGTTCAGCCACTATGACGATTTCGGGGATTCCCGCTCGTTCGGCTACAAAAGGCGGCATCTCGGCAATGACCTGATGGGCTCAATCGGAACGCCGATTGCCGCAGTTGAGGGCGGAACGGTTGAAGCAATCGGCTGGAACCGTTACGGCGGTTGGAGAATCGCCGTGCGAAGCTTTGACGGAAAAAGGTCATATTATTATGCTCACCTCAGGCGAAACAAGCCGTATAAAGAGGGGCTTGAAATCGGCTCAAAGGTCAGAGCGGGGGAGATAATAGGCTATCTCGGAATGACGGGTTATTCGTCTGAAGAAAATGTCAACGGAATGAATGTGCCTCATCTTCATCTCGGAATGCAGCTCATTTTTAACGAGGTTCAGAAAGAGGGGAACAATCAGATATGGATTGATATGTATTCCATTGTCGAATTGCTGAACAGGAATAAAGCGACGGTGGTCAAGGACGAAGAAAGCGGCGAATATAAACGGGTTTACGATATTTTTGACGACACATATCCCGAGGATATGCGGCATCTGACAACCCTGCCGCAAACCGATGTCACAGAGCAATGACGGGGTTTCTGTCGCCCGCAACCGAAAGCAGATAATCGATATTCTCCCTTGCGCCTGCCATTGACATTGCCGAACGGGTGGTTTCAAAGGCGAGCGAGGGGAGATTATTTTCTTTGCTTAAATGCCCGAGAACAAGCCTTGTTGTGCCCGATTCAACGAGCCTTACCGCCGCTTCGGCACAGCTTCCGTTGGAAAGATGCCCGAAGTTTGACAGAATTCTTTGCTTAAGGAAAAACGGATAAGGGCCGTTCTGGAGCATTCCGATATCGTGATTCGATTCGAGCAAAACGAGGTCACAGCCGCTCACGGCATTTGAGAAATCCTCTGTAATATGCCCCATGTCGGTTGCAACGGCAAGCCTTTTTCCGTCAGAGGTAACAACGGTGAAGCCCGTGCTTTCAAGGCTGTCATGCGGAGTTTTGAACGGCTTTATAAACATACCGCCCGCCTCGGTTCCGCCGCTCGGAATAACCTGAGCGTCAATTTCGGGGGTAACTGCCTTGGCTTCAACCATTCCTCTGAGAGTGCCTGCCGAGGAATAGACCTTTATGCCGTAACGCTTTGCGAAAACCCTGATTCCGTTGATATGGTCGGTATGTTCGTGAGTAACGAAAATTGCGGCAATGGATTTCGGGTCAACGCCGATATCGCTCAAAGCCGTTTCGGTTTTTTTTGCACTGACGCCGATATCAATGAGAATTCCGCCCTGAGAACAGCCGATATATGTGCAGTTCCCGCTGCTTGATGAAAACAAAGAACAAAATTTAGCCATAGTTACCCTTTCAGAATTTCTAAAACGGGCTGCTCCGTCATGGAACAGCCCGTTACATAATCATTAATATATTACTTAATACATTATATAATCGGGAAATCAGCCCGCAGTTGAAAGACTTGTGGGTTCGGGGCAGTAAACACGCTTTATGTCTGCTCCGAGACCGCTGAATTTTTCAACAACATCTTCATAGCCTCTGTCGATATGAAGAATATCCTCAATTTCGGTTCTGCCCGAGGCGGCAAGACCCGCAATCAGCATCGCCGCACCGGCTCTCAGGTCATCTGCCTTGACGGGAGCGCCTTTAAGCTGTTCAACGCCCTGAACAACCGCAAGCTGGCCGTCTGCCTTTATCTGAGCGCCCATTCTGTTAAGCTGCTCCGCATAACGGAAGCGGTTTGACCAGATGCTTTCGGAAATAATGCTCGTTCCGTCCGCAAGAGCGAGAAGAACCGCCATCTGAGGCTGCATATCGGTCGGGAATCCGGGATGAGGCATGGTTTTGATATTGCATTTGCCGGGTCTGCGGTCAAGCGAAACTCTGACGGCGTCGTCAAATTCCTCAACCGTTGCTCCGCATTCGATAAGCTTTGTTGAGATTGATTCAAGGTGCTTGGGAATAACATTCTTTATCAGAACATCGCCTCTTGTTGCCGCTGCGGCAACCATATATGTGCCTGCTTCAATCTGGTCGGGGATTATGGAATATGTGCAACCGTGAAGCTGCTCAACTCCCCTGACCTTGATAACATCCGTTCCTGCGCCTCTGACATCTGCACCCATTGAGTTAAGGAAGTTTGCAAGGTCAACGATATGAGGCTCTTTTGCGGCGTTTTCGATAACGGTCAGACCGTTTGCCTTAACGGCGGCAAGCAGAATGTTGACCGTTGCGCCGACGGAAACCATGTCAAGATAAATCGGGCTGCCGATAAGCTTTTCTGCCTTTGCGTCAACAATGGCATTGTCCTCAACCGAAACGGTTGCGCCGAGAAGCTCAAAGCCCTTGATGTGCTGGTCGATAGGTCTTGCGCCGAGGTAGCAGCCGCCGGGCATTGCAACCTTGGCTCTCGAAAATCTGCCGAGAAGCGCACCGATGAAATAATAGGACGCACGCAGATGCTTTGTCATATCATGCGAAATGACAAAAGAATCAACACGGCGGGAATCTATTTCAATTGTATTTTTATTTAAAAGGCGGACACGGGCGCCGATGTGATTGAGAATCTTCATCATGTAGCTGACATCGCTGATTGAAACGGGAAGATTTTCAATAACACAAACATCCTGAGAAAGGATTGCGGCGGGGATAATCGCAAGAGCGGCGTTTTTTGCTCCGCTGATTGATACTTCGCCGTGAAGCGGAGTGCCGCCGTTGATTATAATTTTCTCCAAGAGTGTTCCCTCTTTCGTAGTTATTCAAATATGAAAAAATATGATTTTATCCACAGATATCGCAATTATAACATCAATTAAGCATTTTGAAAAGCCCTAATTTTAAAAATATGCGTTTTTTCTTAATTTTTTTGTAATTTTTAAGTTTTATATTGCTTCAGAGGAATTAATCCTGCGGTAAATCTCTTTTCATTAATAGTATGTCTTGATTGCGGCGGTCTATATTCAGTAAATAATAGAGATGAATTAAGCAATTTCAACAAACAGCTTTTACATGCGAAAAAAGAAAAAATTTGGTAAAAAGTAATAAAAAAGCGTTGAAATTCACAATAAATTCAAAAAAATATTAAAAAAAACCGATTATTTCTATTGCAAAATGCTCGCTTATTGTGTAAAATGTATATATCCCAATGGTCATTTTGTATAAAATCACTTTGAAGTCAAAACAAATCAAGTTGAGGGGTAATCATTATGTCTAACAGAATCTTTCAAGGCCTTGTTCACCAGATGCGTGATGCAGTCGGCAGAACTCTGGGCGTGATTGACGAGACGGGAACAATAATCGCTTGCAGTGAGCTGAGCAAGATCGGCGAGGTTATTTCGACCGCTTCCGAGGTTTTTGCGGATAATGAGCTTCATTACATAAGCGGTTACACTTTCTGCAACTTCGGCTCTCACATTCAGACCGAATATGCGGCATTTGTTGAAGGAACGGACGAGCTTGCAGGCAGGTTCGCCTCGATTTGCTGCGTCTCTCTTGAGAACCTTAAGCAGTATTATGAAGAGAAGTTTGACCGAGGCAATTTTATCAAGAATGTTATCCTCGATAATATTCTGCCCGGCGATATCTACATTAAATCAAGAGAGCTTCGTTTTAATTCGGAGGCAACGAGAGTAGTTCTTCTTATCAGAATAACCGATCACAACGACGCTTCTGCATTTGACGCAGTTCAGAATCTTTTCCCCGACAAGACCAAGGATTTTGTTATCAACATTAATGAGAGAGACATCGTTATTGTTAAGGAAGTTAAAAACAATATCGAGACAAAGGATCTCGAAAAGCTTGCACGCTCAATTTCCGATTCTTTGAGCACCGAGCTTTATACTCATGTTCTCGTCGGTATAGGCACTACCGTTGAGGGCATCAAGAATCTTGCCCGTTCATTCAAAGAGGCTCAGATTGCCCTTGAGGTCGGCAAGGTGTTTGACACGGAGAAAACCATTGTCAGCTACGATAATCTCGGCATTGCCCGTCTTATTTATCAGCTTCCCACAACCCTTTGCGATATGTTCCTGAAAGAGGTATTCAAGAGAGGCTCAATCGAAAGCCTTGACCATGAAACCCTGTTCACAATTCAGAAGTTCTTCGAGAATAACCTCAATGTATCCGAAACTTCAAGAAAGCTCTTTGTTCACAGAAATACGCTCGTCTACAGACTCGAAAAGATTAAAAAGCTCACGGGTCTTGATCTGAGAGAGTTTGACGACGCTATCGTGTTCAAGGTTGCTCTTATGGTCAAAAAGTACCTTGATGCAAAGCCCGTTAAATACTAATGCTTTCATCACTGCGGTCATTGTTCGATATCAAATTGCATTTTAAGGATATGATACTTTGATTCAGTTCACAAATGTTTCAAAAAAATATGAAAACGGCACCCACGCCCTTAAAGATATCAACCTTACCATCGAAAAGGGCGAGTTTGTTTTCGTTGTCGGCTCCTCGGGCGCCGGCAAAAGCACCTTTCTCAAGCTTATGATGCGTGAGGAAGTGCCGTCATCGGGCACAATAGTCGTTGACGATATTGACCTGACTAAAATCAAAAAGCGTGATATCCCGAAATTCCGCCGCAGGCTCGGCATTGTTTTTCAGGATTTCAGGCTTATTCCCAATATGACTGTTTTCGATAATGTTGCTTTTGCGATGCGTGTTATCGGAACAAAAGAAAAAAAGATTCGCCGCAGAGTTCCCTATGTTCTCAGCCTTATGGGTCTTAACGAAAAGGCAAGGAACTATCCTCAGGAGCTTTCGGGCGGTGAGCAGCAGAGAGTTGCTCTTGCAAGAGCGCTTGCCAACAACGCCGAGATAATCATTGCGGACGAGCCCACCGGCAATGTTGACCCTCAGATGAGCTACGAAATCGTTGACCTGCTTATGCGCCTTAACGAAGCGGGAACTACCGTTATTATGGTTACCCACGAGCACAGCCTTGTCCGCTGTTTTGATAAGAGAGTTATCATTCTTGACAAAGGCTCGGTTGTTTCAGACGGCGGTTCGCTCATCAGAGAAGCGGCAACCTCTCATATTAATGCCGCAAGTGAAATTTCAAATGAATATGTAGTTCCTCCCGAAGAGGATTATTCAGCCTATGCGCAGGAACAGACTGCGCCGCAGGATGAAGAAATCGTCATCGAGATTAAGGAAGATTTTTCCGTGACGGGAGGGGAGAACTGATGGGCAATATCAGATATCTGACCAAGGAGGGCTTCCGCAATCTGAAGGTCAACAGACTGATGTCTGTAGCGTCGGTAACCGTTTTGTTCAGTTGCCTTATGCTGATAGGCATTGCTTTTATGATTCTCGTCAATATCGAAGCGTTCATTACGGGCATCGAATCCGAGAATGTTATTATGGTTTATGCCAATCAGGATCTGGACAAGCTGGACTATGACTATATCAAGCTCGGAAATGACCTGAGGTCGCTTGACAATATTGCTTCAGTTGAGAGCATTGACAAGGACTCTGCTTATCAGGAAATCCTTGCAGACATGGATGACGGGCTCAAAAACTACCTCAGCGGTCTTGACGAAAACCCGCTTCCCAATGCTTACAGAGTTACCGTCAGCGACATGGCGGGATTTGACGGCGTTGTTAACGAAATCAAAAAGCTGAGCGGAATCCAGAGAGTTTATGAAAACAGCACTCTTGCCAGACAGCTTGAGCAGGTTCGGGATTCGGTTACCTACATCAGCTTCGGCATTATACTCCTGCTGTTTGTGGTTTCTCTGTTTATTATTTCCAATACTGTTAAAGTTACTATGTTCAGCCGCAGGCTTGAAATCAGCATTATGAAAAGCGTCGGAGCGACCAATTCGTTCATTCGCTGGCCTTTCATGGTTGAGGGCATCATAATCGGAATCATTGCGGGTCTGCTTGCCACGGCGGCTGTATGGGGTGTTTATGAATTTGCGCTCGGCTCATTCTCTGCCGTGCTTTCGGGCCTCGGAGGAGAGGTCAGAGTCAGCTTCCTTGATTATGCGCCTTATCTTGTTGCGGTATTTGTCGGAATCGGCATTTTTACAGGTGTTTTCGGAAGCGCAACATCAATCAGAAAATACTTGAAAGAAAGGAAGTTTGTTGAGCTTGAAGACTGATAAAACAGCTTTTAAGAAAAGACTTCTTTGCTTCTGCGTTGCGCTGGTTTGCTTGATTACCGCTGTTGTCCCATGTGTTTCGGCGGAGGAGAGTCTTGATGAAATGCAGAATCGCTACGAGGAGCTTGAAAAAGATATTGAAAAAAATGAGCAGGCGCTGGCTCAGGTTCAGCAGGATATCAAAACCAACGAGCAAAAGGCTGAGAATATCAGCAGTCAGATAGAAAAAATCGAAGAACAGATTGATTTGCTTGATGAAAGCATTGATATTCTTAACGGGGATATCAGCGACCTGCAATCGAGCATCGATGTTACGACCAATGACATTGAAAGCATCAATTCGCAGATAAGCGAGATTGAGCTTCAGATTGAACAGACCGACGCTCTTATGGCTCAGACCCGTGAAATGCTTCTTGCGAGAATCCGTGAGAATTATATGGCGGGCGGCACGGGCTCATCTCTTGAACTTTTGCTTTCAAGCGGCGATATTTCTTCGTTCTTTGCAAGAAAAGAGCTTGTAACAAGCGTTTCTGAAAATGACGCTCAGCTTGTCAACGACCTTGCAGACAAGATAAACGAGCTTAACGACCTTCAGAAAGAGCTTGAAGAAAAGAAAACGACTCTTGAAGAGAAGAAAACCGAGCTTGATACTCAGATGGATTCGCTCAACGAGCGTGAAAATGAGCTTGAAAGCAGTAAGGCGGCTCAGAATTCAAAAAAGAGTGACGCTACCGAGAAATACGATGAATTGAAATATATCATCAATGAGCTTGATAAAGACAGCGATGTCTATAAAAAGACAATCAAGCGTCAGCAGGCGGAGAGAGAAGCTCTCGAAGCAGAAATTGATGAATACATCAGACAGCATGGTTCGTCTCAGGGCGATATTCCCGACGAGGAATATGAGAATGATGGCGACATGATGTGGCCCGTTAAGGGTGATACCCGGATAACTGCGGGTTATCCCGCATATTCCGACGGTTCTCCGCATTGGGGCATTGATATCGTCAAGAGTGACGGCAACACAAGGGGTCAGCCCTTCTATGCCGCACAGGGCGGTGAAGTAATTATTGCCAAGAATGACGGCAACTGGAATTCGGGCTTCGGCAACTACTGTGTTATTGACCACGGCGACGGAACCCAGACGCTTTATGCTCATTCGGATAATATCCTTGTCTCCGTCGGTCAGGTCGTCAAAAAAGGCGAAAAAATCGGCATAATCGGTGCAACGGGCAATGTTACGGGCCCGCACCTTCACTTTGAGGTCAGAGTTAAAAAGGCTGACGGTTCGGTCAGCAGAGTTAACCCGCTCAATTATGTTTCAAAACCGTAAATTTTGAGAAAGGGAGCTAACCGTGAACAGAAAAATCTCGCTCGGTCTGAGCATTTCTCTGATAATAATATCGATAACGGCTACCTTTGCAATAACCATGGTGGTTTCCCGTCAGATTTTCAACAGCATAATGAGCGACATTTCTCAGCGTTCGCAGACCTATGGGGCAGTTGACGAGATAAATAAAATAGTATCAAACTATTTTTACGGCTCGGTTGAGGATCAGAACAGGCTCAATGCGGCTCTTGCCGCAGGCTATGTCAACGGTTTGGGTGATTCCAACAGCCTTTATCTCAGCGCCGCCGAGTATTCGGATTACACAGCCCGTCTTGAGGGCGGCGTTACGGGAATCGGCGTTGAAACGGCATATAATTACCGCACGGGTCAGTTCGTTATTACTCATGTTTATGAGGAATCGCCTGCGGCAAAGGCGGGTCTTAAAGCCCTTGATGTCATAACGGCGATTGACAACACCTCGGTCACGATGAATAATTATGCTCAGCTTAATGAGCTTCTTTACGGCAGTTTGCTCTCATCTGTCAAGGTTGAATATGAGAGAGACGGCGAAACAAAAACCGTTGAGCCTATGCTCGGCTTCTCCATTCCGAGCGTCAGAGGCAATCTGACGGGCAATGTCGGCTATATTAAAATAAGCGGATTTTATAAAAATACCGCCTCGGAATTCAAGGCGGTAGCGGAAAAGCTTATTGAACAGGGTGCGGAAAGCCTGATTTTTGATGTTCGCAACACCTCCGACGGAAGCATTGACTATGCGGCGCAGGTTATCGATGTCATTGTGCCCGCAATTTCGGATAATATTGCCGTTGCAAAGGATAAGAACGGCAGTATTTATAAAAACAAAGTATTTACCGCCGAGAACAGCAGTATCACGATGCCGTTTGCGGTTCTGATAAACGGAAACACAAGCGGACCTGCGGAGCTTTTTGCCTGCGATTTGCGAGACATCAGCCAGGCTCAGCTTATCGGCACAAAAACTGCGGGAGTCGGAACAATGCAGGAGCTTTTCGCTCTTGAGGACGGAGGAGCGGTTCTTTTGACCGTTGCCCTTGTTGAGCCGAAAGGCGGAGCGGCGGCGGTTTACGATAAAATCGGAATCGAGCCGGAGATTGAGGTCACTCTTTCAACCGGCAGTTCGGTTGACCTTGAACTGCTGACCCCCGAGCAGGATAATCAGCTTTCAACGGCGTTGAACATGCTTTCCGCTTAGTGATTGGTAACCCCAAATAAAAATTTTCAGAGAAAGTTTTGTGATAACTAAAAAGTGCGGCGCATTTCAATCACTTTTCCGATTATGACAATCGGAGTTGTTCTGATTTCTTCAAAAGTAAAAAGCATCGGCTCATAAGCCGGATTTTCGGACACAAGCAAAATGCTTGTGTCTTTTTTTATCAGCTTTTTGACGGTAACGGCGTTATTGCCGATTGCAACTGCAACGAGCGAACCGTTCTCGGGCTCGGGGCACCGTTTTACTATCACCGTGTCGCCAAGCTGAATTGTCGGAGACATACCGTTGTCAGACGCAGTCAGCGCAAAAAGCTCGCTTTCGCCGAGTAACTTTCTTGCCGTTGCCGCAGTAAGATGCATAAATCCCTGAATGCGATTATCGTTGGGCTTATCTATTCCGAGGAGAGTTTCAACCGAAACTCCCAAAGCGTTCGCAAGCAGTTTAAGGCTGTTTGTGTCGGGCACGGTTCTCCCGTTTTCCCATTGGCTGACTGCAGTTTGATGAACGCAGCAAAGCTCGGCAAGCTGTTGCTGTGATATTCCTTTTTCTTTTCTGAGTTCCTTGATTATGTTCATTTATTCCATGACCTCCGATTATTATTTAAGCCCTGACATTATTCTTTCAAATCACATTATGAGCTAAACTATTAAAAATGTCAAGTTTTTTGAAGAAAAATGCAACAAATCACTTGACAACCGAACATATGTTCACTATAATTAATAGCGTAACTATTGTTTGTGAGGTGAACAAAACAGATGTCAAACAATCCGGAAATACAAAGCCGAGATTCCCGGTCGTCTTTTCAAAGAGAGTTTCCGAGTGAAGATGAGATCAAAGCGGCTCAGAGGGTATGCTGTGGCAGATGCTGCAATCAATGCGAAACTCCGGCTGAATATGCCTGGAGAAAGAGGGAGGTCGATCTGTCCTTTTTGCTTGAAAAGGCAATAAAAACAGAGCTGACCGATTTTGAGCGTGAGGTCATAACGGGCTATTGGTTCGATTCAAAATCGGTTTCGCAGTTGGCGAAGAGCAGGGGATGCAGTGTTTCCTTGATAAGTAAAACGCTGAAGAACGGAGAAGAAAGGCTTGAAAGGGTGCTTCGGTATGTTGTCATGTATCAGGAAAATTTGAGTGATGAATCCGCAATTTCTCTTATTCTCGGCAGGGCGAGAGCCGTTTCCGCCGCAAGAAATGCTGTGAGCGGTTCATCGGGAGAAAGACTCAGACAGCTTCGCCTTAGTCAAAGTATTAAGCTGAAAAAGCTTGTCCGTGTGCTCGGAATTAAAAAGGACAGACTGAGAATGCTTGAGAACGGTGCAGAACCAAGCATTGACGAGCTTCTGAGCCTCAGCGCATTTTTTAAGGTTTCAACAGACTATATTTTGAAAGGGGAAAAATAAATGATGAAAACGCTGCGTGAGCTCGGCGAAGAATATGAGGCGGCGGCAATTGGGGTTAAGGGGAGAATAGCCGTTAAGCGTGAACGGCTTCGCTCGTGCGGCATGAATGAAGCATATGAGCTGAAAAGCGAGCTTCGCACCCTCTACGCCGAATATCATGACGCTTGCGAAATCGCAAATTACCTGAAAGGCTATTATGAACCGCATTCGGGCAAAAGGGAGCTTTTTCCGAGTTGATGAAATTACATAAATAAAAGCGCAAAGCCCTGCTCTGACATTTGTTTACAGGCGAAAAAGAACGGTAATATATTTTTTGAATAAAACTCTTGACAAAACCCCGCCGTTTCATATATAATATGTTCTGCGCTCACAGAACGGCGCAGAAAAGGACGTTTAGCTCAGCTGGTAGAGCATTCGCTTGACGTGCGAAGGGTCAGCGGTTCGAGTCCGTTAACGTCCACCACAATGCAGAAATCCGAACTTAATGCCAATCGGCAATGGGTTCGGATTT
>JAEDKI010000209.1 GCA_016295895.1 Clostridiaceae bacterium
GCCGACCGAGCCGTTTTTGTTCGGTGATTTCAAATTACAATTTTTTAATACCGAAACACCCCGTTCTCTTGAGGGCAGGGGAGAAAACGCTTCAAGCGTCGGAGTTAAGATAACAAAAGGTTCAAAGTCTGCATTTCTTGCGGCGGATATAACCAAATCGAGCGGGCTTGAAGATTTGCTCGGCGATAAAATAGGACATGTCGATATTCTGAAAATCGGTCATCACGGCTATTACGGCTCATCGTCAAAAAGCTTTATTAAAAAGCTTTCGCCTGAGATTGCCGTTGTAACAAATCAGCTCGGAAAGGTTTATCCGAATGTCAAATGGACTTTAACAATGGATGCACGGATTCCGATTTTTGCAACCTATGATAATGACGGAATCATAGCTTCAATAACGGATGATGATGAGATAATACTGTCAAATTTCATTATGTGAATATTAAGTTTTTATTAATATATTAACGGTTAAATTGACAAAACAATGTAAAATTGTTAATATTATTGTGCCGTTTGAGGCTTTTTTAAAGGCGGCAAAAATATAAATTGGATTGGTAGATTTAATGAATTTAACTTGCTATGATTATTTAAAAAACCGCTCAAAGAAAACGGGGGACTTTGATGCCGTTCTTGCTTTCGGCAGCAGAGTAAAGCTTTCAAGGATTCTCAAAGATATTGATTCACTTTCCGCATATATTAATTCTCTCGGAATAAAAGCGGGGGATGTTGTAACGATATTTATTCCTAATATCGTTCATGCATTCACAACCTTTTATGCTTTGAATAAAATCGGCGTTATTGCAAACATAGTTCATCCTTTAACCTCTCCCGATGAGCTTTTGGAATCAATCAGAGAAACAGGCTCAAAGGCGATATTTGTGCTTGATATTCTTGCGGCAAAATATACGAATGTTATCAATGAATCGGGCAACACCTGCATTGTGTGCTCAAACTCCGATTATCTGATTGCTCCCGCCGTTCCGCCTTTTAAAGTTTTTGAAAAAATCAAAAGCAAGGGTATTGAAAATTTCAAAAATCCCGTTAAATATCTTAAGGCTCTTTCAATCGGCGAAAAGAAAAAATCAGAGGATTTCCATGACGGCTCGAAAACAGCCGTTTATCTTCACGGCGGCGGAACAACGGGCAAGAGCAAGACTATTATGCTTTCAAGCAATAATCTTAACAACCTTGCCGAAAAGCTGAATACATTGGATATTCCTCATAAGGCGGGCGATGAATATTCCCTGCTCGTTCTTCCGATTTTCCATGCTTTCGGTCTCGGAATTGCGTTCCATTTTCCGATAACTCACGGCTTTACATGTATTCCTATGCCGCAGTTCAATGCTGAAACTGCAAATAAATATTTAAAAAAATACAATGTCACCTTCATACTCGGCGTTCCAAATATGTTCAAGAAGATGTATGAAGAAAAGCATTTCAGCGGTCCTCATCTTAAAAAGCTCCGTTTGCTTTTCTGCGGCGGCGATTTTCTGCCTGAAAAATTTGTCCGTGATTTCAACAAGACCATTGCGGAAAACGGCGGAAAGGGCAAGCTTTTCAGAGGCTACGGTCTGACTGAGGTCTCATCCGTTTGCACCGTTAACACCTATAAAGATTGCAAAGCCGATTCAATAGGCAAGCCGCTCGGTGATATCGTTGTTGAAATCTGGGACGAGAAGAAATGCAGAGTTCCCGACGGTCAGACAGGCGAAATCGTCGTTAAGGGCGATACCGTCATGCAGGGCTATTTTAACGGCGATAACAGCATTATGGATGACGGAGTTTATACCGACAGAAACGGCAACCGCTGGGTTTTGACGGGCGACCTCGGTTATATGGATTCCGACGGCTTTGTGTATTTCACCGGCAGAAAGAAGCGAATGATTATTATTTCGGGTTACAATGTATATCCGATTGATATTGAAAATGCGGTTATTCAGCTTCCGTTTGTCAGCGAAGCCTGCGCAGTTCAGGGCTATCAGAAGAACAAGCCCTGCGTTAAGCTTTGCGTAACGCTTAAATATCCGATGAATAATGATGAAGCGATTGACAAGATTCAGACATTCTGCAAAAAGAATCTTGCAAAATTCTCTTGCCCGAGAAAAATTGAAATTTTCGAGAGCTTCCCGAGAACAAAGATGGCGAAAATTGATTTCATGAAGCTTTCCGATAAATATGATCTTAACGCAAAATAAGAAAGGACAGACACAATGAGCAAGCAGACAAGAGCCCCTCAGCAGGGCGACACAGTTGCTACGATGAAAACAACGCTCGGCGATATCAAAATTCTTCTTTTCCCCGATGCGGCTCCCAAAGCTGTTGAGAATTTTGTTACTCACGCAAAGAACGGTTATTATAACGGAATCATTTTCCACAGAGTAATTCCCGATTTCATGATTCAGGGAGGCGACCCCACCGGCACAGGCAGGGGCGGCGAAAGCATTTGGGGCAGAAGCTTTGAAGATGAATTCAGCGTTGATTATCATAACATAAGAGGCGCACTTTCAATGGCAAACGCAGGCCCCGGAACAAACGGCAGTCAGTTTTTCATCGTTCAGGCAAAGGAAGTCAGCGAAGATATGATTTCTCAGCTTGAACAGCTTGCGGACAGAGGCTTCCCCACGGAATGTGTTGAGGATTATAAAGCTCTCGGCGGAACACCGTGGCTTGACTACAGACACACGGTTTTCG
>JAEDKI010000210.1 GCA_016295895.1 Clostridiaceae bacterium
AATCAGCCCTCTGTTGAGGTTCATGTTCTTCAGGGCGAAAGAGAATTTGCAAAGGATAACAAAACTCTCGGCGTATTCCATCTTGACGGCATTATGCCCGCTCCCAGAGGAATTCCTCAGATTGAAGTTACTTTCGATATAGACGCAAACGGCATCGTTCATGTTTCCGCAAAGGATCTCGGCACTCAGAAGGAGCAGTCAATTTCAATCACATCTTCAACCAACATGTCCAAGGAGGATATCGACAAGGCGGTTGCGGATGCAGAGCGTTTTGCTCAGGAGGATAAACAGCGCCGTGAGAGCGTTGATGTCCGCAATGCGGCAGATCAGATGGTTTACCAGAGCGAGAAGCTCATAAGCGAAAACGGCGATAAGTTCAGCGAGGACGAGAAGAACGCCGTTAACGAAAAGATTGAAGCTCTCAAGGAAGCTCTCAAGGGCGAGGATATCGAGCTTATCAAGTCCCGTCAGGAGGAGCTTACCAATAAGTTCCACGAAGTCTCCGAGAAGCTCTATAAGGCTGCGGCAGAAGCGGCTCAGGCTCAGCAGGGCGGTGCGGCACCCGGCGGTGAGGGTTACACCGAAGCAAACTACACGGATGTTAACGACAATAATCAGTAATATTCCGTTCCAGAAGGAGTAATTCTCTTGGCAGACAAAAGAGATTATTATGAAGTCCTCGGCGTTGATAAAAATGCGAGCGAGGATGAAATAAAAAAAGCATACAGAAAAAAGGCGAAGCAGTATCACCCGGACTTGAATCCGGGTGATAAAGAAGCCGAGAACAAGTTCAAGGAAGTCAACGAAGCCTATGAGGTGCTTTCCGACAGCCAGAAAAAAGCCCGTTACGATCAGTTCGGTCATGCCGGAGTAGATCCCAATTACGGCGCAGGCGGCGGAGGATACGGTCAGGCAGGCGGATTTGATTTCGATCTGGGCGATATTTTCGGCTCATTCTTCGGCGGCGGATTCGGAGGAGGAAGGCAGTCCAACCCCAACGGCCCACGCAGTGGCGAGGATATTCAGACGAAGGTTACGATTTCGTTTGAAGAAGCGGCAAAGGGCTGCAAGCGCACCGTCGAGGTTAACCGTGTTGACACCTGCCCTGACTGCCACGGCTCGGGCGCAAAGGCGGGCACAAGCGCAAGAACGTGCCCCGAATGCTCGGGCAGAGGCTATGTCAATGTTCAGCAGAGAACTCCGTTCGGCGTTATCTCAACTCAGAAATCCTGCCAGAGATGTCAGGGCAAGGGCAAGGTTATTGACGACCCCTGCCAGAAGTGCAGAGGAACGGGCAGAGTCAGCAGCAGAGCATCGGTCGATGTTAACATACCCGCAGGCATCGATGACAGGCAGATTTTCAATATCAGCGGAGCAGGCAATTCGGGCATTAACGGCGGTCCGAGCGGCGACCTGAAGGTTGCCGTATATGTCAGACCTCATGCATATTTTGAGCGTGACGGCTACAATGTCTGGCTTGAACAGCATATCAGCTTCACTCAGGCGGCACTTGGCGATAATCTTCGCATTCCGACGCTTGACGGCGATGTTAAATTTGATTTGCCTGCAGGCACGCAGTCGGGAACCGTTTTCAGCCTCAAAGGCAAGGGCATTCAGGTGCTCAACGGCAGAGGCAGGGGAGATCAGCTTGTCCGAATTATCGTTGATGTGCCCAAAAACCTCACTCAAAGGCAGAAAGAACTGCTTGTTGAGCTTGAGAAGGAGCTCGGCGTCAAGAGAGGCGCACCTGTCGGAAGCGGCAAGGAAGGCTTCTTTGATAAATTCAAAAACAAAAAATAAAAATATAACGGCGGCTTTTTTGCCGCCGATTGTTTTATATCTGCAAAAGAGGGAATAAGCATGAAATTTGAAGCGGTAGTATTTGACCTTGACGGCACTCTGACCGACACCTTGACGGATTTGAAAAACAGCGTGAATTTCGCACTCGGAGAGATGCACTTTCCCGAAAGAAGTCTTGACGAGGTAAGACAATTTGTCGGCAACGGAGTCAGGCGGCTGATTTATCTGAGCGTTCCCGAAAACACACCCGACGAAATATCCGAGCGGTGTCTTTCGATTTTCAAGGAGCATTATAAATCCCATTCGCTTGTTGAAACAAAGCCCTATGACGGCATTGTTCCGATGCTTGAAGCCTTGAAAAATAAAGGAATAAAGACGGCGGTTGTCACAAACAAAATGCAGGAAGCGGCGGTTGATATAGTTGAAAAGTTTTTCGGCGGACTTATTGACGAGGCAATCGGTCAGGTTGACGGCATTGCTCAGAAGCCACAGCCCGACGGAGTATATGCCGCCCTGAAAAAGCTCGAAGTAACGAAAGATAAAGCGGTTTATGTCGGCGATTCGGATGTTGACTGCAAAACGGCTCACAATGCGGGAATCCCATGCATCGGCGTTTCATGGGGCTTCAGAGGCAGAAAGGTTCTTGCCGAAAACGGAGCGGATTATATCATTGACAGCCCCTCGGAATTGCTTGAACTGATTAAATAATTCATTGTTTGTTATTATTAAATCTGTTTTATCGACAGCATTGATGTTCCGACTCGGCTCTATTCAAGGTAGGGCTGAGGATTGATAAGGGTCAAAATGAAATATATGTATCAATAAAAGGCTCGGTAGGGAACGC
>JAEDKI010000211.1 GCA_016295895.1 Clostridiaceae bacterium
TAACTTCAAAAATCTCGACCACTCGTTGCGTACCCAAACAGCATTAAAATATTCCGGCTTTGTGCCGAGAACAACCATAACCTTTGCGCTGTTCAAAGCGGCGAATATGTAAGGCTCATAAGCTGAACCGAGCTTGTCTTCAAGCGTAATGCGGGCAAAGAACACCTTGAAGCCCTCTTGCGTGAGCTGATGATAAAGGTCATTGGCAAGAACCGAATCCTGCGTTCTTCTGCCGTTTGCGTCGGTTTCCTTATAGCAGATGAAAACATCAAAAGGTTCTTCCTTTTGGGAAATTTCAAGAATACCTTTTTGAATTTCATTTATCGCTTTTGCTTCTTCCTCATAGACGGTTTTCTGATAGCCGTCCGCATATTGGAGAGCGGATTTGTAGTTATCATCGTCAAATATTGAGGTAAACTGCGCTCTGTTAATCGTGGGAATACGCTTGTGAGATGCAGGGTCTTCAACATACTCAATGCCGTAACGGCAGAGAACAAGAGACCAATAAGCCTCGGCGTCGGTCTTGTCCTCGTTCAGAATGGTTTCGTAAATACCCATTGCCTTGTCATAATCGTTGTTTCTGCGAAAATGATTGGCTCGGTCATAGAGATTAGCCCTGCGTTCGTCATCAAGCCTTGGCAGAGTCTGCTGCGTTCCGCAATACTCACAGGTTGCTACGCTTTCGTTATTATTGATTTCGAGCGTGCCGCCGCACATTTTACATTTGAATACCGACATAATAATCTCCTCCTGAAATCAGTTTATTTCAGCAATTTGCACTTTTTATTTCTTCTGTCAACAATAATCAGCAGTTCGGAAGCAATGCTTTTTGCAAGCTCCGCATCGCCTTTTCTGACGGCATCCGCAAACGAATTGAATCCCCTCTCAAGCTGTTCTTCGGTTTCAACAAGCGCCGCATTGCTCATCGGGTCGCTGTAACGAACCGCCTCATAAACCCGCTTTGTCTGAGCCTTGATTTCGGGCGTTTTGGCTTCCGCCATAAGGCTTTCAGCCTCTGCCGTGAGGGATTTTATGAAATATGTTTTTGTTTTGATTTTTTTGTCAATGTCCGAAACAGCCTCGGCCGCCGCAGACGCTTTGACAACCGAAATTGCCGTGAAAGCAAGGATAATTACGCATATGATTGCGCCGATCCAATAAGGCATCGGAGAAATGAGCATTGCAAGCACGCCGAAAACGAGCATTGCAACAAGTCCGCCGTAGCTGATTGAAATCAGCGGAATGTTATAGAAAAGCTTTTGAAGATTTTCGGCTTTGAAAGCGATGTTTGCGCAAACGAGCTGACCGACAAAGGCAATCACGATAAAAATATATCCGACCCAGAATGAGCCCGTGTATTTTTCAATGCCCGTCCAACCGGGGGAAAGGAAAGCCACCGCATTAAACAGCGCAAAAAGAATTGCCCAGATTATAGCATAATATTTAAAACTCTTTTTCATGTTTTTTACCCTCCGCATTAAAGAATTGACGAAAGAAGCTGAGCTTTCATGCTGTTGAATTCCTCATCGGAAATAAGCCCCGATTCTTTCATTATTGTCAGCTTTTCAACCTTTGCCTTGAACGCCGCCATATCGTCGGCAGGCTGTGCCTGCTGAGGCTGAACGGGCTGTGAAGCGGCTTCCATGGCGTTGTTGACCGCACCGCCGACAACCGAGCCGACAGCACCGCCGACTCCCGCCATCGTGCCGAGACCGACGCCCATATTGGTGAACTGACCGACAGCTTCATTCTGCGCCACCTTTTCGGCAACATCGAAGCCACGCTCCTGAGCGTAGGTGTAGCCCTCCTGCGCTCTTTTGGTTGCCTGAGCCTGAGAATCGATAACAACCTTTTGCGCCTCGGTCTGAGCGTAAATAATATCGGTCTGCTGACGAAGCTTTGCTTCGGCGATATCGGCATACTGCCTGAAATGCAGTTCTTTGAATTTTTCATACTGTCGCTCGCCGTCAGGCTTTACGATGTTGGTAACAAAGAATCTTTCAAGCGAAACGCCGTAATCGGCAAAATCGGGAATCAGAAGCTTGTGGATGTTCTCGGAAAACGAGGTCAGATTTTCGTCAATTTCAAAAATATTGATTGCATTTGCCTTGATGACCTGCGCTATGTAGGTTTTGACCCTTGTCATCAGGAACGCACGGAAAAATCCGATAAGCTTCTGCTGACCGAGGTCTTTTTCTGTTCCGACGAGCTTAATGAGAAGCTTGCGGCTGTCCTCAACACGGAGCGACATTTCGCCCGATGCGCCGATTGAAATCGGGAAGCCGTAGGTCGGCTCAACATACTGAACCCTGCTGTCCGTGCCCCATTTTATCGACATCTGCTCGGTTTTGTTGATGAAGTATACCTCGCAATGGAACGGGGTTTCGCCGTCGGTCGTTCTGTTGAGAAGCTTGCCGATTTTGGGTATATTCTGGGTTTCAAGGGTGTATCTGCCCGGCCCGAAAAGGTCGAGCGCCTGACCGTTCATGAAGAATATCGCTTCCTGCGATTCGTGAACGATGAGCTGAGTGAGGCTGTTGAAGTCCTCAACGGGGTGTTTCCATATGAAGGTGCTGTTGTCGCCCTCATATTTGATTACATCTGCTATTCTTGACATATATTTCTCCTCCGATAATTATTTTC
>JAEDKI010000212.1 GCA_016295895.1 Clostridiaceae bacterium
CCGACAGCACGGTTTACAGCACTCAGGCTGAAATTGATTATACCGCACATCTCGCAGTGTGGTTCGATATGTGCATAACATGGCTTGACCAAATATTTAATAAATAAAATAACTGCTGACAGCTCCGTCTTGGAATTGTCAGCAGTTTTATATTATCTTGTATTATACCTCTGCGCCTATGTCTTCTCCGAGGTCGCAGGTGTAAAGCCATTCGATTTTATCGCCGTTTTTGACAGTATATGAACTGCACCCGACATTCGGGAAAACGCCGTTAACCTTGAACATCCAGCCCGATTTTGAGCCGCAGTCTTTTTCATAGATTTGGTGGATTCCCTCAATATAATAGTTGCCGTAGCCGCCGGAATAGGAGTATTCAAGCTGAATACCTGAGCTTTGGCAAAATTGGCAGTTGCCCGAGCAATGATTGTTTGCGCAAACCCGTTTCAGAATGTCAAATACTGTTTCGCCCTGTTCAAATTCAACCGTAACGGTTTTCAGAATCTTTCCGTCAGCGGGAACAAAAAGTTCTTTTCCGTTTTTGAGCTTATCCTTATTATTGAGGATTGTTGAACAGTCAATCGAAATCGTGCAACGGAGCTTCTGAGGCTCTGTCGGGGTCGGATTTACCGCAGGCAAATCGGCAGGAGATGTTTCCGTTCTTCTTGTCGTTGTTGTCTTTGCCGAGGTTGAAGCGATTGTTGCGGTTGTCGCCAAGGTCGAAAGAGCGGCAGTAGTTGATGGCGAAGTCGGCAGCGGCGTTCTGACGGTTGTTCGTTGGGGACGCTTTTTAGGCGCAGCAGTTGTTTTGACCGCCGATATAACCGTAGAGACGGTAGATTTAACCGTGTTCTTAACGCTCGTTTGCGGCTTCGATGTTGTTTGCGTTGTAATGACCGCTTTTTCCGATTCGGATGGTTCAGCAGCGTTTGCTGATGAAGTATCTGTTGTGTCAGAGGTTAAAACCGTTGATACCGTTGTATTTTCGCTTGTCTGAACCTGATTTTCGCTTTCTTTTCGGCAAGAAACGCAGGCAAAAAGAAAGATAAATGTAAGAAATAATGCAGTAATTCTTTTCATTTTATGTTACCTGAAAATTCCAATAATTAAATCAAATAATTGCCTGAAAAAGTCGAGAATTTTTTGAAAAAATGTTTTCTCGGCTGTTTTTTCAACCCTTTCAACGGCAAAAAGAGTTCCTGAATCGTTTTTATAAAACAGAGTTCCGTCATCACCGACGCAAATCGGGCTTATGCAGTAGCCCTTTGAACCCTCGTCGGGAACAAAAAGCTGTTCGGTTATCGGCTCTGTCTGACCCGAACGGTCGGTCAAAACCGTTATTCCGCCGGGAGCGGAGTTATATGACGAATAAAGATAAACACTTCCGCTCTCGCTCTCATAAGCGGTAGAAACAAGCATTTCATTCTGTGGATATCCGTTCATTTCAGCCGAATAAATCAGTGACAGAGTGTCTGCATCAATAACCCAAACCTTGCCGCCGAAGCCCTGAGACTGAACGCCGATATAAAGCCTGCCGTTATAAATAACGGGCGTTGAGGTGCTCGCTCCCGAGAGCTTCAAAAGCTCAGGATTTCCGAATTTTCCGTCTGAGCCGAGCGGAACGGAGTAAAGATATCCCGCTTTCGTAACGCAGAAAAGCTTACCGCCGTATTCCGTGATACCGCTTCTCTGATCGCCGATAATCTCAGCGCTGTCAATTTGTTCGCCGCTCAGTCTGTCAAAGCATTTGAGAGCGGTCGGAGCGATTTCTTCGCCGGAGCCGTTGTCACCGCCGACAACAACATATTTTTGGTTAACAAAGCATTCCGACCAATAAAATCCGCCTTTTTGGGTATAACTCCACAATAATTCTCCGCTTTCGGCGTTAAGACAAACAAAATTTCCGTCAAGTTCTTCGTCATTCCAGAATCCAGTATAAAGGCATCCGCCGAATGATACAATCGGGGTGAGTGCCTGACCGCCGAGATCGTCGCTGTATTTCCAAAGCGGTTTAAGAGTGTTAAAATCAAAAGCCTGAACCGTTCCGTTTTCGAGCGGGCAGTATATTTTGCCCCCGTCAATGAGTGCGGGAGTGTAGCCGAAGCTCGGTTCGTCTGCCATTTCAGCTTGCCCGATTATTTCTCCGCTCTCAGCATCAAGCTTATAAAGCGTTTTGCGGCTCATCGTTATAACACAGCCGTCGGCAACGCTCGGAACGCTCGGAGCATCTCTGTAGCTTTTGCCGAGTTTGAGCGACCATTTAAGGCTTGCTTCGCTTGCGTTCACGGGCGTTTTCGCATCGGTTATCTCACCAAATGCAAGAAATGAAAATGATGAACAGAGAATCAGAATGCAGAGAAACAGGCAGAGTATTTTATTGGTTTTTCTCATTTGACAATACCTGCAATGAATTCAATAATTCTGCTGAACCAAGTGATGTTGAGCGAAAGGGTGAGAGCTTCGCTCTTTTCGGGAGCCTCGCCTTTAATGTCGGCAAAATTAACGGTAATTGTTAATACAATGCTTCCCTCATCGGGGTTCGCATTCAGCGAAGCTTTGATTTTTTTAGGCAGATAAAATGCATCTTTTGCATCAGGCTCAGGCTGAGGCTCGGGATCGGG
>JAEDKI010000213.1 GCA_016295895.1 Clostridiaceae bacterium
TTCACCGTTAAAAAATCCATGCACGCCTATGACAGCAGCTATGAATATGCGGGAACCAATCTGCACAAAGCCTGCCTTGAGGTTCTCGGCATGTCGAACGATGAGGACACTCCCAAGGCAAAGTATGTTGACTACAACGGCTCAGCCGCTTTCACCTGCTATTTCTCCAACGCCGCAGGCAAAACCGCTTCGTCCGACAGCGTATGGGGCGGCGGAAATTCAAAATATCCTTATCTTATCGGCGGCGTTTCAAGCCCCGAAAAGCCCGAAGCAACAACGGTTGAAATCACCGCTTCGGAGATGAAAAAGCTTATTGAAGAATACGCAAAGGATAACGATAAAGAGATAACCCTTGGCAGTAATCCCGCCGATTGGCTTGAAATAATCTCTCACGATTCGTCATACAGCAAAAATGTTGGCTATATTACCGAAATCAGAGTCGGAAATATAACAATGAGAGGTAACACCTTCAGAAGCTATGTTGTTGATTTCAAGCTCCGTTCGCATTGCTTCTCGTTTGAATATGTTCCCGCCTGAGCCTACGGAGCGGCGTCATAAAACCGCCGCAAGAGTCAAAAGCGGCAGAGCGTGCTCAAGAATACCGTCAAGGTCGCTCAGCGGCAACGGATTCTCTCCCCTGCCGATTTCAACGGTGAACGCAGGCTTATCGAAAAATTCAATAAACCAATCTTTGAATCCGCCGTGAGAGGCAAGGCCGCTGTTTTCAACAAGGCTGTAGCCGCTTGCGGCGGCAAGTATTTTTGCAATTTCCTCGCTTCGGGGCGGTCTGCGCTGACCGTATTCCCAGAATATTTCTTCGCCCTGGCTGTGGAGCGCAAGAGCACAGCGGGGTCTTCGCATTTTGCAAAGGCTTATCAGCGCCGAGGTTTCAGGCTCGCTTTCGGGCATGAATCCGCCGTATCTTCGGGGAGCGGGGCCGAGGATTCCGCTGTCAATTTCCATTTCCCGAAGCTTCTGCCAGCCTGCGTCAAAATTATGGTTAATGTCAACCCCCCTTGCGTTGGCACTCCATTTTTCGTCAGAAGCAGAGCTGATTGCGCAGACGGTTTCGGAGAATCTTCCTGCTCCGTCAATTCCGTTAATCGCAATCTGCACTCCGTCGGGATTAACGCAGGGAACAATGATGATTTCCCTCTTGATACAGCAGGGATCAATCCCCCAAATCAGAGTTTTTCTCGTTTTTGCTCTGAGCAGAACTTCGGCAAAGCGGAGCGCAAGCAGGCTCGTCAGCCACTCCTGACCGTGAAAGCCTGCGGCAATAAGCAGAGGATTGTCGCTTTTGCCGATACTGACAGAAAATATTCCTCTTTGGCATAATGACTTGCCGATAACATGCAGACCGATAAAAGGATAAGCTTTTTTCAAAGAAAAAATCATTTTTCTTTGGTTTTCCGCTGTCATTATCTCAGGTTTTGTGATATAATCCATTTTATAACCCCCTCGGGTCTATTTATATTCCGAAAATCCTTTCAATAAAACAAAGCGGAGGCAACACATGGAGCTTTTTGAAAAAACAATTGAAAAAAACTATGTCTATGAGGGCAAAATCATCAAAGTTCGCCGTGACAAAGCAGCTCTGCCGACGGGCAAGCCCTGCACAAGAGAGGTTGTTGAGCATAACGGCGGCGTTTGCGTTGCCGCTCTGACGGATAACAACGAGCTGCTGTTCGTAAGACAGTTCAGATATCCCTATATGGAGGTCATTCTCGAACTGCCCGCAGGCAAGCTTGAAAAGGGCGAAGATCCGTTTGAAGCGGGCAAGCGTGAGCTTGAAGAAGAAACGGGCAATGTTGCCGAAAAATACGCAGACCTCGGCAAATTCTATCCCACCCCCGGCTACTGCGGAGAAATCATTCATCTTTATGCGGCGTGGAATCTCACCGAGACCCATATGCACCTTGATGACGACGAATATCTGGAGGTTGAGCGCATCCCTCTGAGCAAGGCGGTCGACATGGTGCTTTCGGGCGAAATCGTTGACGGCAAAACGCAGGCTCTCGTTATGAGAGTTGCCGAAATGCAGCGCAGAGGCGAGCTCGGCGGTGAGAGCAAATGAAAAAAGTAATTCTTGCTTCGTCCTCACCCCGCCGCAGAGAGCTTCTTGAAACGGCAGGAGTTGAGTTTGAAATCCTTGTCAAAGAGGTTGACGAAACCGTTCCGCAGGGAACGCCTCCCGCAAAAGCCGCCGAAATGACGGCAAAGAAAAAGGCTCTCGCAACAGCCGAGAGCCGAAAAGATGATATTGTTATCGGAGCGGACACGATTGTGACCGTTGACGGAAAAATCCTCGGCAAGCCCCAAAGCCCAGATAATGCCGCTGAAATGCTTCGGCTTCTCTCGGGCAGAGAGCATGAGGTCATAACGGGCGTTTGCATCGTCTGCGGCGGAAAAGCCGACTGCTTTTCGCATGTCAGCAGGGTTAAATTCTATGACCTGACCGACGAAGAAATCCTTGCCTATGTTGCAACGGGCGAGCCTGCCGACAAAGCGGGAGCATACGGAATCCAGGGCAAGGGCTGTACCCTCGTTGAGAAAATTGAGGGCGACTATTTTAACATTGTCGGTCT
>JAEDKI010000047.1 GCA_016295895.1 Clostridiaceae bacterium
CAGCCGAAACAGATAATTCCGTTTCGGCTAAGCTTAATTATAATGAATCAATATATCTGCACGCTGCAAGAGCGGCAACGGAACCGTCTGCCGTTGCGGTTGTTATCTGCCTGATCTGCTTTTTGCGGCAATCTCCCGCAACGAATACTCCCTGAGTTGCCGTCAGACAGCTTTCATCGGAATTGATGTATCCCATTTCATCAAGCCCGGCAATTTCAGAAAACGCTTCATTATTGGGGATAAGACCGATTGCGACAAATAATCCGTCAACTTCAAGCTCACTTTCGGAGCCGTCGGATTCTTTGCGGAGCGTCAGGCTTTTGAGTGACTTCTCACCGTTCAGGGCGGATATAACAGTTCCCGTTATCAGTTCGACATTATCCTTATCTTTGAGCTTCTCAACAAGGCGGGCTTCACCCGTGAAATAATCAAGGTTCTGAATAACATATACCTTTTTACACCCGTCGGAAAGCAAAACCGCCTCCTGTAAAGCAGAATTGCCTCCACCGAGCACGGCAACCGTCTGACCCTTGAAAAAGGCTCCGTCACAAACGGCGCAATACGAAACACCTTCGCCGACAAGCTCATTTTCATTTGGCAAACCGATCTGTCTGTGCTTTACTCCGACAGCAATAATAACAGCCTTTGCTTCGTACTCGCCGTCCTCTGTCACAACAGTCTTTGTTGCTCCGTTATCCTTAACTGCGGTTACGGTCTCCATTTCAATCTCAGCGCCCTGAGAAATAACCTGGTCAACCAATCTGTCGGCAAATTCGTTGCCGCTCATTTTGTTAAAGCCGGGGTAATTCTCAATCTGAGGAGAAAAAGTTATCTGACCGCCGAAAGTCCCTTTTTCGAGAACAAGAACGCTTTTGTCGGCTCTGAGCGCATAGAGCGCCGCCGTTAATCCTGCGGGGCCTGCGCCGATTATGATAATATCGTACATTAAATCAACCCTTAAACTGCGGCATCCTTAGATGCTTCAATAAATTTCTTGATTTCTGCAACACCTGCAAATTTCTCAAACTCTCCGCCCGAAACGACAACAAGAGTCGGAGCCTGTCTGACATTGAGTTTAATTGCAAGGTCTTCATTTTCGTATGCAAGAATCTCGTTAACCGAAATACCGGCTTTATCAAGAAGTGACAGCGCTACCTTGCAGTTGGGGCATGTGTTGGTCTTGAACAGATACAAACCGTCAGCAAGAGGACATGCGCTTTCCTCGTGATGATGCTCGCAAGTGCATTCGCCGTGGTTGTGACGACCGTGCTTTGAAATGTCGGAATGCTCAATATCATAAACCTTGCGGTCTTTATATTCCTGAGTTTTGCCGTCATTCCAGTTCTGAACGGGTCTGTAATAGCCTGTAATACGGCTGTAAACCTCTGCGTCGCATCCGCAGCTGGGGCAGCTAAACTGCTCGCCTGCAAGATAACCGTGGTTTTTGCAAACCGAATATGTCGGGGAAATGGTGTAATAAGGCAGTGTGTAGTTTTCCGCAATCTTTCTGACGAGATTTGCGGCAGCTTTCCAATCGGGAAGCTTTTCTCCGAGGAAAGCATGGAATACCGTACCTGAAGTGTAAAGACCCTGAAGCTCATCCTGAATATCAAGAGCTTCAAAAACATCACCTGTATAGCCTACGGGAAGATGAGAGCTGTTCGTATAATAAGGAGTATCCTCTGATGCGGTGATGATGCCGGGATAACGGGCAACATCGTGCTTTGCAAGACGGTATGAGGTTGACTCTGCAGGAGTAGCCTCAAGGTTATAAAGATCGCCGTACTGCTCCTGATAGTCAGAAAGGCGCTCTCTCATATGGTTAAGAACATCCTTTGCAAACTCCTGAGTCTTGCTGTTGGTCATATCAGCTCTGAGCCAATTTGCGTTGAGACCAACTTCATTCATTCCGACAAGACCAATAGTTGAGAAATGGTTGTCGAATGTGCCGAGATAACGCTTGGTGTAAGGATAAAGACCTTCATTAAGAAGCTTTGTGATAATGGTGCGCTTAACTTTAAGCGAACGGGCGGAAATATCCATCATCTTATCAAGGCGTCTGTAGAAATCCTCCTCGTTTTCTGCAAGATATGCAATTCTGGGAAGGTTAATGGTTACAACGCCGACAGAGCCTGTGCTCTCGCCGCTGCCGAAGAAACCGCCGGACTTCTTGCGAAGCTCACGAAGGTCAAGGCGCAGACGGCAGCACATTGAACGGATATCGCTAGGCTGCATATCGCTGTTAACATAGTTTGAGAAATAAGGAGTGCCGTATTTTGAGGTCATTTCAAAGAGAAGCTTGTTGTTCTCTGTCTCTGACCAGTCAAAGTCTTTGGTTATGGAATAGGTGGGAATAGGATACTGGAAGCCTCTGCCGTTTGCATCGCCCTCAATCATTATCTCGATAAACGCTTTGTTTATCATATCCATTTCGGCTTTGCAGTCTTTATATTTGAAATCCAACTCTTTGCCGCCGACAATGCAGTTCTGCTCCGCAAGGTCTGCGGGAACAGTCCAGTCAAGCGTGATGTTTGAGAACGGTGCCTGAGTACCCCAACGGCTGGGAGTGTTGACGCCGAAAACAAAGGATTCGATGCACTTCTTGACCTGCTCATAGCTGAGGTTATCAACCTTTACAAAAGGTGCAAGATAGGTGTCAAATGATGAAAAAGCCTGAGCGCCTGCCCATTCATTCTGCATGATTCCGAGGAAGTTAACCATCTGATTGCAAAGAGTTGCAAGATGGCTTGCGGGAGCAGAGGTTATTTTACCCGTAACTCCTCCGAGACCTTCCTGAATAAGCTGTTTAAGAGACCAGCCTGCGCAGTAGCCGGTGAGCATTGAAAGATCGTGAAGATGAATGTCACCGTTTCTGTGAGCATTTGCAATTTCGTCGTCATAAATTTCGGAGAGCCAATAGTTAGCGGTTATTGCGCCTGAGTTGCTGAGAATAAGACCGCCGACCGAATAGGTTACCGTTGAATTTTCTTTAACACGCCAGTCGGTAACGTTAACATAGCTGTTAACAAGCTCTTTATAGTCAAGGATAGTTGATTTAAGGTTGCGGAGCTTCTCACGCTGTCTGCGGTAAAGAATATATGCCTTAGCAATGTCGGCATAGCCCGCCTGAATGAGGACATGCTCAACGCTGTCCTGAATATCCTCAACGGCAATAAGCGAATTCTCGATTTTAGGCTCAAAATCCGCAGTTACTTTAAGCGCAAGAAAATCAATCGTTGAGGGGTGATACTGCTTTTCCTGAGACTCGAATGCCTTTTTGATGGCTTCAGCAATTTTGCTGATATCAAATTCGGCAATTTTTCCGTCTCTTTTAACAACCTGATACATAAACATTTTCCTTTCTTTCTTTATCTCTCATTAATAATAATCAAAATTAATTCGCAACGGTTAGAATATTATCAAATTATCGCTGCAATGTCAATGCTTTTCACAACATATTGTGTTAACATTGAGAAGTTTGTGAAACATGCACTATATATATGCTTATTTTTGGGCAATTTTTCAAACGCCTCGGATTTCGCAGAAATCAACATATTTCAGCATGATTTTCTGCATTTCAAGCATTTCTTCCTTCGGAACGGCGGAAAGATCAAAGCCGATAAGCTCGCCCGAATCAACAAACGCCTGCAAATAGTGGCGTTTTGCGCCTTTTATCATCTTTCCTATGCCGTCAATTTCAAAAACGCTGTGAAATTCTCTGACAACGGTTGTTCTGAACTCATAATCAACCTTATTTTCAAGAAGAAAGCCTATACTTTCCTGAATCTTGGAAATATCATAGCCGCCTATGCCGACGGTTTCTGAATAGCCCGAGGGGGAATTCTTGACATCCATTGCAACATAATCAAGAAGCCCTTGCTCAACCAAGGCTTTTAATCTGTCAGGGAAAGTGCCGTTAGTGTCGAGCTTAACGGCAAAACCGAGTTCTCTGACTTTTTTGATAAATTCGTCTATATCGGGCTGAAGAAGCGGCTCGCCGCCGGTAATTGCAACCCCGTCAAGTATTCCCTGCCTTTTTTTCAGATAAGCTAATATTTCATCAACGGAATATTCACTTGTTTTTTCGGGGTCAATAACCAGCCTTGAATTATGGCAGAACGGGCATCGGAGATTGCAACCTGCAGTAAATACCGTGCATGCCATTTTTCCCGGGAAATCAAGCAAAGTTAATTTTTGAAAGCCTTGAATATTCATAATCAATTTTTCTTCCTGTATCATTATTTTGAGTGTGTACGCATATCATAACACAACATATTGTGTTTTGCAATAGTTTTGACCACAATTTTTCAAAAAAATTTTTATTACAGACGAAAAGAAAGACGGATTGCCTTTTGCTGGCATACCGTCTTTCATAATTTTTAGATTATCTCTTGAATCAGTTGGCTTTTTCTTCCTTTTTCTTATGGAAAAGAATCTTGTCAACCGGGAAATAGAGGAAGAACTGAATTGCTCCGCAGATTGCGCCCGAAAGAGCAACCGAACCTTCGCCGAGACCTTTTGCCATAAGGAAGTTTACAAGGAAAGGCTGAAGCCATGCGGTGAAAGTGATAAGAGCAAGAGTGAAAACTATGTAGATAGGAAGAACAACCTTTGTATTTGCGCCTGAATTGAAGGTTTTTTCTTTATTGATAAAGAACGAAACGATCTGCGCTATGATGTTACTTGCCGTTAAAGCAATGAAAAGTCCGAGTCCGGTTGAACCTGTGCCCGCTTTTGCGGCAGCCTCTGAAGAAAATACAAGAAATTCATAAGGTCTTGTAAGAAATTCCTCGCTCATCGGGAGCTTGATAAGATAAGGCAGGCATGTCTGAATAACGAATGCTCCGAGACTTACAACGATAAACTTAACGAACTGCCAAAGGGTAACCATTAACGAGCCTTTGCCCTCAGCAGCCTTGTCAATTTGATTCAATTTTCCCATGTGTGATATCTCCTTACTATGATTTCATTGTGGTAAATTATAACATAATACAGCAATAAATAGCAAGCCAAAAATATTATAAAAAAATTGTGCAAAATCACTCAATAATTTCAAGAAGAATCGGTTTTTCGGCAGGCTTCGAGTCGGATATTGTTACAGATTCTTCAAACTGTAACACAGCGTCCTCAAACAACGCTTCGTCGGACGAATACATAACGGCGATTATTTCGCCTTTTTTAACTCTGTCCCCTGTTTTTCTGTTCAATACGATTCCTGCGCCGAAATCTATGCTGTCTTCCTTTTTCTGCCTGCCCGCACCGAGCATGGAGCATGAAGAGCCGACTTTAAGGGCATCCATATGCCCAATAAATCCGCTTTCTTTTGCAACAATTTCATACTTATACGCCGCTTTAGAAAGAAGATCTGGATTATATATATAATCAGGATTTCCACCCTGCAATTCAACGGATTCCGCAAGCTTTTTCAAAGCTGAACCGCTTTCAATTGCCGAGCGTGCCGCTTTTCGGCACTCTCCGTTACTTCCGAAGCCTGCAAGCTCAAGTATCTTTGCAGAAAGAATTATGCAAAGCTCGGTTAAATCATCCGATCCGTTTCCTTTCAGCGTTTGAACCGCTTCCCAAACTTCAAGAGAATTGCCGATGCAATTCCCGAGCGGGGAATCCATGTCGGTAATCAATGCGGCAATTTTTTTGCCTGCTCCCCTTCCGATTTTAACCATTTTGTCGGCAAGCTCACGGGCTGAGTCAACCGTTTTCATAAAAGCTCCGCTTCCGCATTTGACATCAAGAACTATGCAGTCTGCACCGCCTGCAAGCTTTTTGCTCATTATGCTTGAAGCAATCAATGGCAGACTTTCAACGGTTTCGGTTGCATCACGAAGTGCATAAAGCTTTTTATCGGCAGGGCAAAGCCTGCCGGATTGACCCGCAATGCAAAGACCGCATTTATCGGCTATCCCTGTAAATTCTTCGGTTGAAAGAGAGGTTCTGAACCCCGGAATTGATTCAAGTTTATCAACCGTTCCGCCGGTATGCCCAAGACCTCTGCCACTCATTTTGGCAATTTTAACTCCGCAGGAGCTTACAATCGGGGCAACAATAAGAGTTGTTTTATCACCGACTCCGCCGGTTGAATGTTTATCGGCTTTTATACCGCTGATTCCGGATAAATCGGCAGTATCTCCCGAACGAGCCATGGCATCAGTCAGCTCAAGCATTTCTTTATCGGTCATTCCGTTAAGATAAATTGCCATAAGCAATGCGGAAATCTGATAGTCGGGAACGCTTTCATCGGCGGCAGAGAAAGCAAAAAATTCAATTTCATCCTTTGAAAGCTCATAACCGTCTCTTTTTTTCCTGATGATATCTTTGATGTTCATTATCATACCTCCCGTTTATCAAAGCTTGCGGGAAGAAGCTCCGAAAGCTTCATGGATTTATAATCATCGGGGGTTTTTGCCATGATAATCTCAAAATCGGGTTTGCAAAATTCTTTCATAACCTGCCTGCACACTCCGCAAGGAGGACAATGATAATCGGGAATTTCAAGCTCTGACTTACCGCCGACAACGGCAATTTTAACAAAATCACGCTTTCCGTCGGAAACCGCCTTGAAAAATGCTGTTCTTTCGGCGCAAACGGTGGGAGAAAAAGCGGAATTTTCAATATTGCATCCCGTAATAACAGTTCCGTCAGCACAAAGCAGAGCCGCTCCGACCGAAAAGCCGGAATAAGGAGAATAAGATTTTTGGCGGGCAATAACGGCTGATTTTATTAAATCCGAATTATTCATTCTGCCGCCTCCAGCGCAATTTCAATCATTTTATTAAATGTTTGCTCTCTTTCAAGCGCCGAACATTCTTCTCCGCCTTTTAACGGACAATCCGAAATCGTACATATTGCAAGCGCCTTTTTTCCGCTTCTTGCGGCATTCATGTATAAAGCGGCGCTCTCCATTTCAACGGCAAGAACGCCCATTTTTTGCCACGAAGACAGGCTTTGAGAATCATCGTAAAATGTATCCGAAGACAACAGATTGCCGATTACAGGGTTAACTCCAAGCTTTTCAGCTGCTTTAACTGCTCTGACAAGGGTTTCATAGTCAGCTATGGGAGCAAAATCTCCGGGCAAGTTGAATTGTGAAGCATAAGCGGAGTTTGTGCATGCGCCCATTCCGAAAACAATATCTCTGAGTTTAAGCTCCGGGCTTATTGCACCTGCAGAGCCGACTCTGATAATAGTGTTAACATCATAAATGTTGAAAAGCTCATAAGAATAAATACCGATGGACGGAATGCCCATACCCGAAGCCATAACAGAAACTCTTTTTCCTTTATAATACCCCGTGTAGCCCTGAACGCCTCTTGTGTTGTTGACAAGCTCGGCGTTTTCAAGATAGCTTTCTGCAATATATTTCGATCTCAGCGGATCTCCCGGCATCAAAACGGTTTTTGCGAATGCTTCTTTTTCTGTTGCCGCAATATGCGGAGTTGGCATTAAACTCATAATTATTCTCTCCGTTTTATTTAATGTTTTTTGCAAGCTTGACAATTGCACTTGTACCGAGACGGTCACAGCCGAGCTCAAGGAACGCTTCGGCATCCTCAAAGCTTCTGATTCCGCCGGCGGCTTTCATTTTAACATTCTTACCGATATTTTCTGAAAAAAGAATAATATCTTCCTTAGTTGCTCCGCCCTTTGAAAAGCCGGTTGATGTTTTGATATAATCTGCGCCTGAATCAGTCACTATTTGGCACATTTTAATTTTCTCCTCATCGGTCAAAAGGCAGGTTTCGATTATTACTTTAAGTATTTTGCCCTTACAGGCGGATTTTACAGCTTTTATTTCATTCAGCACATCGTCAAATCTTCCGTCCTTGACCCAACCGATATTGATTACCATATCAACCTCATCAGCTCCGTTTTCAACAGCATCTGCGGCTTCAAAAACTTTCGATGCGGTAGTTGAATACCCGTTCGGGAATCCGATAACCGTGCAGATTTTAACCTTTCCGTCTGCGTATTCCGATGCTTGTTTAACGAATGAAGCGGGAATGCATACGCTTGCAGTTTTATATTTTATGCCGTCATCGCAGATTTGCCTTATTTCTTCCCATTTTGCATCAACTGCAAGCAGAGTATGGTCACAATGTGAAAGTATTTTATTAATATCCATTATTATTCTCCGTTCAAAGCATATTTTTCAATCATCTGAGCGACTCCGTCAGCAGCATTCGACGGAGCAATGAATTTTGCGCTTGATTTGCAGATTTCATCGCCGTTATCCATTGCGAAAGAATAACCCGCAAAGGTCAACATTGTTGAATCGTTTGAAGCGTCGCCGAAAGCCATGGTTTCCTCGGCTTTTATTCCCGCTATATCGCACAGATTTCTTAAAGCTGTTCCTTTATCCGAGTTCTTTGCTGTTGCGGAAACCACTCCGCTGAGTGCAGAGGTTAAAACAAGACCGTTTTGCTCCAAAAAATCAAAGACGGTTTTACGGGTTTCTTCATCGTTATAAAATACATCAATAAGCTCTGCGCCCTTGCCTTCAACCGTTTTCACCATATCATCGCATACGGTTGTTTTGGAAGCAAAGTCCATAATAAACTCAATCGGCAATCCGCCATTGTTGAAAAACTGCTCACAGCCCTTTTGAACATAAACTCCGCCGTCCATATAGATATTATAGTAAACATTCAGAGAATTAAGAAGCTCTGCGGCATTCTTTGTAATTTCAGGTGAAATTAAATTTGAGTAAATGAATTTTTCTTCATTTCTGTCAAAAACGCTTGCTCCGTTTGAACAAATAACATAATCCGTAAACGGAACCTGATCTGTTGCAGGTTTTGTGAATTTATAAGCCCTGCCTGTCGAAACGGCGATTTTTATACCTTTTTCATGCGCCTGTGCAAGGGCTTTTTTTGTTCTCTCGCTGACCGTCATGTGATCAGGCGACATAAGAGTTCCGTCGAGGTCACTCGCAATTAATTTTACTGACATATAAACTCCTTTTAAAGCAAAAACAGAATAATAATTACTTAAACTTTTTATACAGTATATCACCCGATGCAAAGCATTGTCAAGAAACAGAAGGATGAATTATAATAATGATATATTAAATATAAAAAAAGATTGACAATTCCACCGTTTTGAGATAAAATAATCAAAGATATTCAAAGGCTTTGAAAAGAAACAGTAAGCGTTTTGATTTTTCCAGAGAAAGAGCGGTTGGTGAGAGCTCTTAAAATTATACGCTGAACCCGTCTTTGAGCCGCAGGCTGAACCAATCAGTAAGCCCCGCCGGATTCCGCCGTTATCGGAACAATGAGAGCAGATATCTTTTATCTGAACTCGGGTGGTACCGCAGACTGTTGTTTGTCCCGAGCCTTTTGGGCTTCGGGACTTTTTATTATTATTCGGAGGTAACAAAATGAAAATTGAAAAACTTGTCGGCGAAAGATTCAAGGAAAAGCCCTCTGACTGCGTGATTGACAGCCACGCTCTTATGCTCAGAGGCGGCTACATGAAAAATGTTGCTAACGGAATATACTCCTCATTCATGCCGCTGAGAAGAATCACCAAAAAAATCGAAAACATTATCCGTGAAGAAATGGATGCAATTGACGGTCAGGAGGTTCAGTTCCCCGTTGTTATGCCCGCTTCGCTTTGGGAAGAATCCGGCAGATATTCAAGCATCGGCAGCGAGCTTCTCCGCTTTACCGACAGAAACGATGCTCCCATGGTTCTCGGAATGACCCATGAAGAAGCGGCTGTTCAGCTTGTCAGAGACTATGCAAACAGCTACACAAAATATCCTTTCATGATTTATCAGATTCAGACAAAATTCCGTGACGAAGCCCGTCCGAGAGGCGGACTTATCAGAGTCCGTGAATTTACAATGAAGGACGCTTATTCATTCCATACCTCTCAGGAGGATCTGGAAAGATACTACGACATTTGCTACAAAGCATATGAAAGAATATTTGCAAGAGCAGGTATTCCCGAGGTTATCACCGTTGCTTCGGATTCGGGCATGATGGGCGGCAGCGTTTCACATGAATATATGCTTCTCTCCCCCGTCGGCGAGGATACAATTGCCGTTTGCTCCGAGTGCGATTACAGAGCAAACATGGAAGCCGCTCAGAGCATTATTGAAAACGATGCAAGCGGTGAATCAAAGGAGCTTGAGCTTGTTTATACTCCGAATATCCACACAATTGAGGATATCTGCGAATTTCTTAAAACTCCTCTTGAGGAATCCTGCAAGGCTGTTGTTTATCAGAAAAATATGACAGATGAATATGTTATCGTGTTTATCAGAGGCGACCTTGATGTTAACGAAACAAAGCTCACCAACTGCCTCGGCGAAGATGTTCATCCTGCCGTTATAACAGATGATTGCGGACTTTATGCAGGATTTATCGGTCCTTATAATATTGACAGAGAAAAATTCACGGTTCTTTTTGATAAATCTCTTGAAAACACTCACAATCTCTCCTGTGGAGCCAACCAGCCCGAGCATCATTACACAGGTCTTAAAATCAGCAGAGACATTGGCGAGGTTGAATATATTGACCTTGCAAAAATCAAAGAGGGCGGCATCTGCCCCAAATGCGGCAAACACAGCATCACCATTTCAAGAGGCATCGAGGTCGGCAATATATTCCAGCTCGGCACAAAATACACTAAATCCATGGGAATGCAGTATCTTGACAGAGAGGGCAATCTTCAGTATCCCATTATGGGCTGCTACGGCATAGGCGTCGGCAGACTTGCCGCTTCGGTTTGTGAAGCACACCATGACGATTACGGTCCCATCTGGCCGATGTCAATCGCTCCCTGGCATGTTCAGATTTGCTGCATAAGATCAGACGATGCCGAATGCAAGGGCATTGCCGATTCTCTCTATGAAAAGATGATGGCAGACAGAATGGAAGTCATTTATGACGACAGAAACATCAGACCCGGCGCAATGTTCTCCGATGCAGATTTGCTCGGCGTTCCCGTCAGAGTAATTGTCAGCCCGAGGAATCTCAAAGAGGGCGTTTGTGAAATCGTCACGAGAGACAAAACAGTCAACATGACCGTTGAGGTAGATAAGGTTATCGAGACTGTTAAGGGTATGATTGAGGAAAGACTCAAATAATTTTAAGCCGATAATACAACAAAAGAGAAGGCTCAAAACGGGCCTTCTCTTTTTCCGTTATGAAGCAAAAAAGCGGTGACAAACGCCACCGCTTTTAATATTGAATGAATTATTATTTAACCATGCTGGCGACTTCAGCTGCGAAATCGTCCTCTTTCTTCTCGATGCCCTCGCCCTTTGCAAGACGGACAAAGCCTGTAACCTTAATATCTGCACCGATTGTCTTTGCGACCTGAGCAACATAGCCTGCAACTGAACCGTCAAAGAGATCCGAGCGAACGAAGGGCTGCTCCATGAGGCAGATTTCTTTGATCTGCTTCTTAATACGGCCATCAACAGCACCGGCAAAAATCTTGTCGTTTACATATTCTTCTTTGCCAGCTATTGCAAGCTCTGCAAGAGTTGCAACTGCCTCTTTTGAAAGGAAGTTGAAGAGGAAGTTGTTGTTCTTCTGCTCCTCATAAGCGGCAATGTCCTCATCGCTCCAAAGCTTCTCGCTGACTGCTTTCTCCAAAAGCTTTCTGAGGATGGGCTTGGGAAGTGATTCGGGCTTATTCAATGAGCTGTCGATTGTGATGGACT
>JAEDKI010000048.1 GCA_016295895.1 Clostridiaceae bacterium
TATTATTCCCACTCAATCGTTCCGCAGGGCTTGGGAGTGAGGTCATAGAGGACTCTGTTAACTCCGTCAATTTCGGTGGTGATGCGCTTGGTGACGGTTTCAAGGACATCATAGGGGATGCGCTCGATTGTTGCCGTCATGGCGTCAACGGTATTGACTGCACGGATAATGACAGGATAAGCAAAGGTGCGTGCATCGTTCTTTACGCCGACCGATTTGAAATCGGGAACAGCGGTGAAATACTGCCAGACCTTTCCGGCAAGTCCGTTTTTATCGAATTCCTCACGGAGAATTGCGTCCGATTCACGAACAAGCTCAAGTCTTTCTCTTGTGATGGCTCCGAGGCAGCGAACTCCGAGACCGGGGCCGGGGAACGGCTGACGGTAAACCATGTTATCGGGCAGACCGAGAGCTTTGCCGACAACTCTGACTTCGTCCTTGAAAAGGAATTTCAAAGGTTCAACAAGCTCAAATTGAAGATCCTCGGGCAGACCGCCGACATTGTGGTGAGCCTTGACAGGACCTGATTCAAGAATGTCGGGATAAATCGTTCCCTGTGCAAGGAACTCAATTCCGTCAAGCTTTCTTGCTTCTTCTTCAAAAACTCTGATGAACTCTGCGCCGATGATTTTTCTTTTCTTCTCAGGCTCTGCAACGCCTGCAAGTTTATCAAGAAAACGGTCAACCGCATCAACATAAACAAGATTTGCATCCATCTGATTGCGGAAAACTTCAATAACCTGCTCGGGCTCGCCCTTACGGAGCAGACCGTGGTTAACATGAACGCAGACAAGCTGTTTGCCGACTGCTTCAATAAGGAGAGCGGCAACAACGGATGAATCAACGCCGCCCGAGAGAGCGAGAAGAACTTTTTTATCGCCTATCTGATCACGCAGAGCCTTAACCTGCTCATCAATGAATGCTTTTGCAAGCTCGGGAGTGTTAATGCGCTGCATGGTTTCGGGTCTTTTATTATTGCTCATTTATTTTTCCTCCGTTAAATCAGTTGGTGTAGTTGTCAAAATATCCCTGAACGAGAACGACGGGAGTTCCCTTATCGCCCGAACCGCTTGTCAGGTCGCAGAGTGAGCCGATAAGGTCGGTGAACTGACGGGGAGTGGTTCCCTGAGATGCCATGTTTCCGACAAGGCTGCCTTCTTTTTCAGTGATTTTCTTTGAAATTGCAGATTTGAGCTCGTCTCCGCTCAAATCCTTGAAATCGTTGTCAGCAAGATATTTTAACTTCAGTTCGTTGGGCGTTCCTTTGAGGCCTTCGGTGTAAGCAGGGGAGACGCAGGGGTCTGCAAGCTCCCAAATCTTGCCCTGAGGGTCTTTGAATGCACCGTCGCCGTAGACCATAACCTCAACATGCTTGCCGCATGCCTGATTGATAAGCTCCTGAGTCTTCTTTACGAAAGGCTCGCAGTTTCTCGGGAAAAGCTTAACGCTGTTTTCCGTTGATTTGTTTGAACCGAGAAGACCGAACGCTTCGTTAAATCCGCTTCCGTTAACGGAGTGATTGAGAATATCGTCAAGACCGCAGACGGTTTTGGCTCCTGCGGCTTTAAGCAGACGCTTTGTTCTTGCTCTTGTGTGAATGTCGCAGGTGAGAACGCAATCGGTGTAATCAAGAATGCTCTTTGCCTGATTTGAGAAAATTATTTCACATTCAGCGCCCGATTCCCTGATGATGCTTGCATAGTAGTCAACATAGTCAACGCCGGTGAACTCATGCTTGTTTTCGCCGAAAAGCTCACGGTATTTTTCAAGCGTGAGAACATCGCTGTAGGGATTGACTCCGGCTTCGTCAAGCTGATCGAGCGTAATAAGATGATTGCCGACCTCATCGCTCGGATAGCTGAGCATGAGAACGATTTTTTCAGCGCCCATTGCAATGCCTTTCAAGCAGATTGCAAAACGGTTTCTTGAAAGAATCGGGAAAATTACGCCGACGGTTTTGCCGCCGAGCTTTTCTCTGACATCCTGTGCGATAGCGTCAATGCTTGCGTAGTTGCCCTGACTTCTTGCAACGATTGATTCGGTAACTGCGATAACATCTCTGTCTCTCAGCTCAAATCCGTCGCATTTTGCGGCATCGATTACGCTGTCGCAGACGATTTTTGCAAGATCGTCACCCTCACGGATGATGGGGCAACGAATGCCTCTTGATATTGTGCCTGTTTTTCTTTCCATCGGAAGCAGACCTCCTAAAATTTCTAACACATCGGCTTTGAAAAAAGCCATTTATCATTTTAACATCTTTTTTTCTCTAAATCAAGAGCAGCACTGCATATTATTGCCGTGCTGCCCCGGTAAATTAATATTTTTCGAGAAAATCAGCAAGTTTTCCGACCGCATTTCTGAGAGTTTCAAGGTTTGGAAGATATACTATTCTGAAATGGTCGGGCTTGTTCCAATGGAATCCCGTGCCGCAGGTTACGAGGATTTTCTTTTCACGAAGCAAATCAAGAGTGAATTTTTCATCATCGGTGATGTTGAATTTCTTGGTGTCAAGCTTCGGGAAAATGTAGAATGCCGCTTTCGGCTTCTTTGCCGAAACGCCGGGAATTGAATTCAAAGCTTCATAGATGTAGTTTCTCTGTTCGTATATTCTTCCGCCGGGCTGAAGAATTGCGTCGCCCGACTGAGTGCCGCCGAGAGCGGTCTGAATAACGCTCTGAGCGGGAACATTGGAGCAAAGGCGCATCGATGAAAGAAGATTCAGACCTTCGATATATCCCTTTGCATGGGATTTGTCGCCCGCAAGGCACATCCAGCCGACACGGTATCCGGCAATTTTATGCGATTTTGATAAACCGTTGAAGCAGACAGTCAATAAATCGGGCGCAAGAGAAGCAATTGCAATGTGCTCCTCGCCGTCAAGCACAAGGCGGTCATAAATCTCATCCGCAAAGATGATAAGGTCATTTTCACGGGCAACTTTGACAATTTGTTCAAGTACATCTTTTGAATAAAGCGCACCCGTCGGGTTGTTGGGGTTGATAATAACAATGCCTTTGGTGTTCGGAGTGATTTTCTTTTTGATATCATCAATATCGGGGTTCCAGTCCGCTTCTTCGTCGCAGAGATAATGAACCGCCGTTCCGCCAGCAAGAGTAACCGAAGCCGTCCAGAGCGGATAATCGGGCATCGGCACAAGAATTTCGTCGCCCGTGTCAAGCAAGCCCTGCATCGACATGGTTATAAGCTCGCTGACTCCGTTGCCGGTGTATATATCGTTTATTCCGACATTCGGGATTTTTTTGAGCTGGCAATACTGCATGATTGCTTTTCTTGCCGAGAATAATCCTTTTGAATCCGAGTAGCCCTCGGTTGATCTGAGATTATATATCATATCAACAACAACCTCGTCGGGGGCTGTGAAGCCGAACGGAGCGGGATTGCCGATGTTAAGCTTCAGAATATCGATTCCGTTTGCTTCCATTCGGTTTGCTTCGTCCATGACGGGTCCTCTGATATCATAACAAACATTATCAAGCTTTTTTGATTTTTCGAATTTTCTCATTTAATTATTTCTCCTGAATGATAAAAACTATATTTTGCTTGCAAGATAGGCTGCGCCGAGCTTGCCTGCACTGTTGCCTGCCGCCGCCTTAACGGCTTTGACATTCTTAAAGCTCAACATGAGAGATGATTGAAGCTTTATATTAATTTCATCAATAATATAATTCTCGTTCATTATTCCGCCGCCGAGAACAATGAGCGAAGGATTGAAAATATAAATAAGGCTTTTAAGACCGATGACGATTTCGTCAATCCAACCGTCAATCAGCTTTCTGATTTCGGGATTATCAAAGCATTCAAACACTTCTTTGCCGTTGACGGGGCGGGAGAGAAGCTTTTCTGCCGATTTGACAAGCGCTTTTGCAGAAGCATAAGTTTCGTAACATCCCTCGCCTCCGCAGGTGCATTTTCTGCCGCCTGCGTGAGTGATTAAATGGCCGACTTCTCCTGCGGCAAATGCGGTGCCTCTGTATAATTCACCGTTTATGAATATTCCGCCGCCGATTCCCGTGCCGTAGGTCAAGCAGATAAAATCGGAATAGCCCTTTGCCGCTCCGAATAAAGCTTCGCCTAAAGCGGCGCAGTTAACATCGTTTTCAACCGCCGTGGGAATACCTGTTTCGGTTTCAACGGTTTCTTTTATTTTTGTTCCCGTATAATTCGGAATATTATCGGAGGCAAAGATGATTTCACCTTTGGCGCTGTTGACCTGACCTGCGGTTGAAATGCCGACTCTGTCGATTCCGTCATAGCTTTTTATGATTTCAACAACACGGCTTATTATCGCCTTGCCGCCTTCCTGCGCATTTGTCGGAACGGAATTTTGGTCGCTGAGATTAAAATATTCATCGCAAAGAGCATATTTTATTTCCGTTCCGCCGATGTCGAATGCAAGAATTTTCATTTAAGCTCCTCCAAAGCGTTAACGAAACGACGGGTTATATCCCTCGGTCTTGTTATTGCCGTGCCGACCACCGCCGCATGAGCACCGTTTCTGAATGCTTCAACAAGCTGATCGGGCGACCAGATTCCGCCTTCTGCAATGACCGTTGCGCCGAGCTCGGAGCTGTAACGGCGCATGAGGTTGAAATCGGGCAGAGAATTTCCCTTGGTGTAAGGTGTGTAGCCGCTCATGGTCGTTCCGAGCAGATCAAAACCAAGCTCAAGAGCAAGCTTGCCCTCCTCAAAACAGCTTGTGTCCGCCATGAAAAGCTGATCGGGATATTTCTTTCTGACCTCTTTGAAAAAATCGGACAGACTAATCCCTCCGGGTCTGAGCCTGTTTGTTGCGTCAAGAGCGATGATTTCACAACCGATTTCCGCAAGGGCGTCAACCTCTTTCATGGTCGGAGTTATATAGACATCGCTGTCAGGGTATTCTTCTTTGATGATTCCGATAATCGGCAGGCTGACTCTTTCTCTGATAGCCTCAATGTCAACAACGGTATTTGCTCTGATTCCGACGGCACCGCCGAGAAACGCGGCATAAGCCATTTTGCTCATAATATAGCTGTCATGCAACGGCTCTGTTGACAGGGCTTGGCAGGAAACAATGAGTCCGCCTTTGATTTGATTTAAAACTTGTTCGTTATTTATCTTATCCATGCTCAAAATTATATATCATGAATATTAATAATTCAACTTGTTTTCACAAAAATTTCTTTTTTTCACTTGTTAGAACGGAATTAATGTGTTAAAATAATTTATATCCAAACAAATTTATAAAAAAACTGTAAGTTTACAAATTGTTCACAATTTTTTTGTCACATTTTTGTGGTTTCGGGTGTTTTAATATTTAGAGAAGCAATTCTCTCTGAAAGGAAGGTTGCCCGTGTGTGCGGTAACTGCTCAGTATAATGACGAATTGCGTCATGTAGAATATGCCGTTGAAAAATACAGTCAAATGCTTTTTCGTATTTGTTATAATATATTGGAGAATAAACAGGATGCCGAGGACGCTGTTCAGGAAACTTTTCTGAAATATATGGTCAAGGCTCCGCTGTTTAAGGATTCCGATCACGAAAAAGCATGGCTTATTAAGGTTGCAACCAATGTCAGCAAGAACATCAGCCGTTATAACAGCCGTCATGCGGCGGAGAATTTCGATGAACTGCGTGAAATCGGTATCAGAGACGATGACAGAGATGTTTTTGAGCTGATAATGAAGTTACCGCCTAAATACAGAATTGTTCTTGATTTATATTATATTGAGGGCTATAAAGCAAACTCAATTGCCGAAATCACGAACACTTCTCCGATAACTGTCAGAAAACGGCTTCAATACGGCCGCAAGATGCTCAAACGAGAGCTTGAGCTTTGAAAGGAATGATTTGAATGAAACCTAACAATCCCATAAGTAAATATGTCAGGGTAATGAGCTGCATCGATATTGATGAGCAAGCTAAACAACAAATCATCAAGAATTGCGCCCGTTACAGCACGATGAAGAAAATCAAAGCGGGCAGATTCAAGTTGACCGCCGTAAAAAAAGACAGAACGCTTGATAAAGTTTAAGTTTAATAATTGATTTATAGCGGAGCTTTCGGGCTTCGCTATTTTTATTTATGGAAACCTTTATGTCAAAAAGCGAACTTGCTTTTTGTGCAATTTTACCAAATGGAGGACAAAAGATGAAAGACCCGATGTTTTACAAAGCAATCAGAGGCGTTGCCGCCGCTTGCTTCAAGGCTGTTTTCAAGCCCACGATTGTCGGCAAACGCAACATTCCCGAGAGCGGCAGAATAGTTCTTGCAGGCAACCACACTAACAATCTCGACTGCCTGCTTGTCGGCTGTGCAACCAAAAGATGCGTTCATTTCATGGCGAAGGACGAGCTTATGAAAGGCCCTCTGAAGATACTTTTCAAGGGCTTGGGCATTATTCCCGTTAACCGCCGTCAAAAGGACAAGGCGTCTCTTGAAACCGCCGAAATGTATCTTAACGACGATAAGCTCATCGGAATATTCCCTGAGGGAACAATCAACAGAACAGACGACATAATTATGCCGTTTAAGTTCGGCGCAGTCAAAATGGCGCATGACACAAACACTAAAATAGTTCCTTTTGTTATTTCGGGAAAGTACAAGGCTTTTGAAAGAAGCGTTAAAATCCGCTTTCTGGAGCCGATAACCGTTTCGGAAGATCTTGAAAAATCAAACAACGAGCTTATGAATATTGTTTCAGACGAACTGAGAAAGGCAGGAATTGAAAAATGAGCAAGAAATCACCCAAAAAGCCCGAGGACAGAGAGCTTGGATACAAGCTTTTAACTCCGTTTATGCGCCCTTTGTTCCGGTTTTATTATAACCCCAAAATTATCGGAGCCGAGAAGATTCCCAAAGACTCGGCTATCATCATTGCAGGCAACCATAAGCATGTTTACGATCAGTGCCTGACTATTATCGCAACCAAGAGAATGATTCATTATATGGCAAAGAAAGAGTATTTTGACGGCAAGCTTGCTCCGATGTTCAGAGTTGCGGGCTGCATTCCCGTTGACAGGTCAAGAAAAGATATTGCAAGCGTTATGTCGGCAATGAGAGTTCTCAAAAAAGGGGGAGCAATCGGAATTTTCCCTGAGGGCACACGCAACAAGACCGATAAATTCCTTCTGCCCTTTAAATTCGGCTGTGTTTCGATGGCAAAAAAGGCTGACGCTTATATTGTTCCGTTCGGTCTGACGGGCGATTATAAATTCCGCAGCAAGAATCTGACGATTCGATACGGCGAGCCTTTTAAGGTCGGCAATATGACAACCGAAGAAGCAAATGAAAAGCTTTACAGAGAGGTTGAGCGCCTTATGCTTGAAAATCTCGACGAAGAAAAGGCAGAAAACCGCAAAAACGCTTAAAATGTGTGTGGGAGAACGATGATATGAGAATAGGAATGGATGTCGGGTCAACAACGCTCAAATGCGTTGCTCTTGACGATAACAATAATATTGTATATAAGGCGTATGAACGCCACTATTCAAAAATAGCTGAAAAAAGCGCAAAGATGCTTTCGCAGATAGTCAGCGAGCATCCCGAATTTGCAAATGCTTCGCTGACCGTTTCGGGTTCAGCGGGTATGGGCTTTGCTCAGTCGCTCGGTCTTGAATTTATTCAGGAGGTTTATGCCTCAAGAGTCAGCGTTTCAAGGCTTTTGCCCGGAACGGATGCCGTTATCGAGCTTGGCGGAGAGGATGCAAAGATACTGTTTTTCACTAACGGCGTTGAGGTCAGAATGAACGGTTCGTGCGCAGGCGGCACGGGCGCATTCATTGACCAGATGGCGTCGCTCCTCGGAGTTGACCCGACGGAGATGAATTCACTTGCCGAAACTCACGAAAAGATTTATTCAATCGCATCAAGATGCGGTGTTTTTGCAAAGTCGGATATTCAGCCCTTGCTCAATCAGGGCGCAAGAAAGAACGACATCGCTGCAAGTATTTTTACCGCCGTTGTCAATCAGACCGTATCGGGTCTTTCTCAGGGCAGAAGAATCGAAGGCAATGTTGTTTACCTCGGCGGTCCTCTTTATTTCCTTTCGGAGCTCAGAAAGGCTTTTGACAAGGGTCTCGGCGTTACGGGAACATGCCCCGAAAACGGTCTTTATTTTGTTGCTCTCGGTGCGGCATTTTCATCCGACGGCGTTGCGCTTGATATAAAGAGCGTAACCGAGAAGATTAAGAACGCAAAGGAGAGCGGAGAATATCTCGGAGCAAAGCCGCTTTTCACATCCAAAGAAGAATATGACGAATTTTCAGCCCGCCACGCAAAGGACTCAATTGAGGATAACTGCAAGATTGAAAAGGGCGAAAAGGTTTATGTCGGCATTGATGCAGGCTCAACAACCGTTAAGGCTGCGGTTATCAATAAAGACGGCAGAATCGTTTGCAGCCGCTATCTGTCAAACAACGGAGACCCCGTTTCGCTTATCAAGCAGTTCCTTGAAGAGTTTTACAAAGAATATCCCGATGCGGTTGTTGCATCAAGCGCAGTTACGGGTTACGGCGAGGATATAATCAAAAACGCCTTTGCGGTTGACTTCGGTCTTGTTGAGACGGTTGCTCATTTCACCGCCGCAAAGAGATTCAAGCCCGATGTTGATTTCATTATCGATATCGGCGGTCAGGATATCAAATGCTTCAAAATCAGAAATAACGCAATTGATAACATATTCCTGAACGAGGCTTGTTCATCGGGTTGCGGTTCATTCCTGCAGACTTTTGCCGCCGCTTGGGGCTATAATATTGCGGATTTTTCAAAGCTCGGTCTTTTTGCCGACAGACCCGTTGACCTCGGCTCACGCTGCACGGTATTTATGAATTCATCCGTTAAGCAGGCTCAGAAAGACGGCGCTTCAATCGAAAATATTTCCGCAGGTCTTTCAATCAGCGTTGTTAAGAACGCACTTTATAAGGTTATCAGAGCGGCAAGCGCAGACGAGCTCGGCAAAAACATTGTTGTTCAGGGCGGTACATTCCTTAACGACGCAGTTCTGCGTGCTTTTGAGCAGGAAATCGGCAGAGATGTTGTCCGTCCCAACATTTCGGGCATCATGGGCGCTTACGGTGCGGCTCTTTATTCAATGGAAAGAGCTTCCGAAAAGAGCACGCTGATTTCGGCAGAGGAGCTTAAATCCTTTGAACATAAGGTTAAAGCGGTAACCTGCGGCAAGTGCAGTAACAACTGCCGTCTGACGGTTAACACCTTCAGCTCGGGCAGAAGCTTTATCGGCGGCAACAGATGCAGCAAGCCCATTGCGAGGTCAAACGCAGATAAGGGCAAGAATCTTTTCGATTATAAGCGTGAATTGCTTGCAGAATATAAACCCGTTGAGGGCAAAAGAGAAACCATAGGTCTGCCAATGGGTCTTAACATGTTTGAGCTTCTTCCGTTCTGGCACACCTTCTTCACTCAGCTTGGTTTCGGAATTGCTCTTTCGGAAAAATCGTCAAGAGAGCTTTATGTTTCGGGTCAGCACACCATTCCGTCCGATACGGTTTGCTACCCCGCAAAGCTTCTTCACGGTCACATCGAATCGCTGATTTCTCAGGGAGTCAAGAATATTTTCTACCCTTGTATGTCTTATAACATTGACGAAAAGCTCGGCGATAACAACTACAACTGCCCCGTTGTTGCCTATTATCCCGAGGTTATCCGCTCAAATGTCAGCGAGCTTAAAAAGCTCAACTTTATGAATGATTATCTCGGACTTCACAGACCGAAGGATTTCACGAAGAAGATTCACGGAATTCTGAACGGTAAGTTCGGCTCAATTTCCTTTAACGAGGTCAAAAAAGCTTCCGACAAGGCTTATGACGAATATCATAATTACATGAAAAAGATTCACCTCAAGGGCTTGGAGTATCTCAAGGAAGCAAAAGAAAACGATAAACCCGTTATCGTTCTTTGCGGCAGACCTTATCACCTTGATGAAGAAATCAATCACGGCATTGACAAGCTCATCTGCGAATGCGGCGCAACGGTTATTACCGAGGACAGCGTCAGCCCGCTTGTCAATAAGTTCCCCACGGGCGTTCTTGACCAGTGGACTTACCATTCAAGGCTTTACGCCGCCGCAAAGTATGTTGCAAAGCTCGGCGATAAGGATGTTAACCTTGTTCAGCTTGTTTCGTTCGGTTGCGGCGTTGACGCAATAACAACCGATGAAATGAGAACCATTCTCGAGAGCGACGGAAAGATCTATACTCAGATTAAAATAGACGAAATTTCAAACCCCGGTGCGGTTAAAATCAGGCTCAGAAGCTTGTTTGCCGCCACGGGAAGATAAGGAGGAATAACTGATGAATACTGCTGACAGAGTTGAATTTACAAAAGAAATGCGGGATTATACAATCCTTGCTCCCAATATGGCGGACATCCATTTTTCTCTGCTTATCAATATTTTTTCTCAGTACGGTTATAAGGTTGAGCTTCTCAAAAACGACGGCAGAACCGTTGTTGATGAGGGACTTAAATATGTTCATAACGACACCTGCTACCCTGCATTGCTCGTTATCGGTCAGCTGATTGACGCATTGAACACGGGAAAATATGACCCGAACAAGACCGCTCTGCTGATAACACAGTCAGGCGGCGGATGCCGTGCTTCCAACTACATTCATCTGCTCAGAAAAGCACTTAAAAAAGCGGGTTATCCGCAGGTTCCCGTTATTTCTCTCAACCTTTCGGGTCTTGAGAAAAACAGCGGTTTCAAAATCAGAATTTCAATGGCGCTTAAAATGCTTTCCGCAGTTATCTACGGCGATCTGATTATGCTCCTTAAAAATCAGGTTGAGCCTTATGAGCAGAACGAGGGCGACTGCAAAAAGCTTGTTCAGAAATGGATTGACGTTATCAGCGATATGTTCAGAAGGGGCAGGGGATATTCTTTCGGCGAGATGAAAAAGAATCTTCCCAAGATTACAAAGTCGTTTGCAGAAGTTCCCGTTAAGAATATTGTTAAAACAAAGGTCGGCGTTGTTGGCGAGATTTATGTTAAATATTCTCCTCTTGCCAACAACCACCTTGAAGAGTTCCTTTTCGGTCAGGGCTGTGAGGTTATGGTTCCGGGACTTCTCGGCTTCTTCCTCTTTAAGGTTGATAACAGACTTGAGGATATCAAGCTCTACGGCGGAAGCAAGATCAAAAAGATTGCAATGCAGTTTGCAATCTGGTATCTCACCAAAATTGAAACAACCTTGCTTGATGCCGTTAAGGCTTACGGACATTTTACCGTTCCGTCAACCTATGCTCATATCAAGGAAATGTGCACAAAGATAATCGGACCCGGCTGTAAGATGGGCGAGGGCTGGCTTTTGACGGCTGAAATGATGGAGCTTATCGAAAGCGGCTACGGCAATATCGTATGCGCTCAGCCTTTCGGCTGTCTGCCGAACCATATTGTCGGCAAGGGTATGATAAGAAAGCTCAAAGAGATGTATCCCGAATCAAATATTGTTCCGATTGACTATGACCCCGGCGCAACAAAGGTTAATCAGGAAAACAGAATTCGTCTTATGCTTGCAGTTGCAAAGGAAAATCTCGGCTGTTCAGGCGGCTGCTGTTCTTCCTCTTGCTCAGCCTGCACAATGAATCAATAATTAGGGTAACGGCGATAATCCGAACCACGGTTTCTCGTGGCAGATTTGCCCTTACTC
>JAEDKI010000214.1 GCA_016295895.1 Clostridiaceae bacterium
TCAGGCGGCAACCGTAGGGGACGGGTTTCCCGTCCCGCGGGAGGCGAAACGCCTCACCTACATGGCTTAACGGAGGTTACCGTATATACCGCTAAATTCCAATTTTTATAATTCTATTTTGTAATAAAACATCAAAATTGTCAATACCGACTAATCAAAAATCAGCTGTTGCAGGTATCAAGCTCCGACCAGAACTTTTCAATCTCGCTTCTCTTTGCGGAAACCGAGCCTTGAACCATGTCGGGCTTTCCGCCACCTCTGCCCGAGCAGACTGCGTTAAGATCCTTTCCTATCGGGCGGACATCCGCCGTTCTGCTTGCAACGGCATATTTAAAGCCGTTTTCGTCGTTGCCCGAAAACACCGCCGCAATGCCGACCTTTTCGGCAAGCATGTCGCAGAAGATTCTTGCGTCATCCGCCGAACCCGAATCGTCAAAGGCGCAGTATTTTTCGCCGCCCGCCTTTTCCGCTTTGAGCGAAAACAGCTCCTTTTTCAGCGAAGAATAAGCAAATTTCGCCTCGTGAAGCTGAGACTGAAGTCTCTCAACCGCCGAAACGACCTCATCGGTCTTGGCGCAGAGCAGATTCGATATCTCGCTGACGCTTCTGTTCTTTTCGCAGTAATCGTCAAGCGCTTTTCTGCCGATTTGCAGAGTTATTCGCACTCCCGATTTGTAATTCATCATCGAAACCGCCTTGATGATTCCGACCTCGCCCGTCAGAGCAACATGCGTTCCGCAGCAGGCGCAAAGGTCAACGCCCTCAATTCGTGTGAGCCTGACCTGACCCTCTATCTCCTTTTTGCTTCTGTATGAGAAATTACAAAGCTCATCACGGCTCGGATAGAGCGCTTCAATGGGTATATTTTTATAAACCGCTTCATTTGCAAGCTTTTCGATGCGGCAAAGCTCCTCTTGGGTTATAACGCCGTTAAAATCGACCGTTACGCTGTGCTCGCCCATGTGAAAACCGACATTTTCATAGCCGCAGACCGAATGAACAAAGCCCGAAAAGATATGCTCGCCCGAATGCTGCTGCATATTAGTGAATCTTTTGTCAAAATCAAGCCTGCATCCGACGGTTTCGCCCTCCCGAACCGCCTCGGAGCAGATATGGATAACCTCACCGTCTTTTTCAACCGTGTCAATGACCCTAGCCGAGCCGATAAAGCCCGTATCTCCCGGCTGACCGCCTCCCTCGGGGAAAAATGCGGTTCTGTCAAGCACAATCTCCGCTCCTCTTTCGCCCTCACGGCATGACAATACCCTTGCGGAAAATTCTTTAATATACTGATCCTTGTAATAAAGTCTTTCGGTCAAAAAAATCTCTCCCTTCACGGCTTTTATCATAACATAACGCTGTTTAAAATGTAAAGATTTTCTTACAATAATTAACTTTTATTGACTTTTGGATTTATTATTGATATACTTGTTTTGCGTTTACGCCCGTAAACGGAATTGTATATAACACATAAGAACGGAGAAACAAACATGAAAGAATACCTCAAAAGGCTCTCCGACGGCTGCCCGAAATGGCAGTTCGTTTTTTGGTGGATAATCAGAGCCTCGCTTATCTTCGCCTTTATCAAAGGCTTTTTCCCTCCCGAGGGTGAGGCTTTTGATATCACCGATCCTTTGCAGGTCGGCGCAAACTTCCTGTGCACCTTTGTCTGGGAAATCTTTATGATGTTCCCGAAAAAAAGCATCCTCCGCTATGTGCCCTCGTCGGTTCAGTCTTTCCTGATGATCGGCATCTGGGCAGGCTCATTCGGCGGAAAATTCCTCAATCTCTATTATGATTCAAGATGGTGGGATGTTATTCTGCACTTTGTCGGAGGAGCTGCCTGCGTTTTCTTCGGCTACGAACTCGCCTGCGCCATTCTCAAAAGGAGCAAGGCAACCGCTCCGATGTCGCTGATTCTTCTTGCATCGGTCGGATTTTCATTCCTCGCCGCAACGGGCTGGGAGCTGTTTGAATTCACATTCGATCAGGTTGCAGGCATGATGGGCGGCTATCCCGGCGACGCTCAGCACTGGTCGCTCGCTCTCGCAGAGGGAACGCCGAAAATCAAAACGCTTATTCCTCCGATAGTTCCCGAACGCTGGCCGCTCATGGACACCATGTCGGATATCGTTCTCAACACCCTCGGCGCAATCGCTTCCTACATATTCCTGAAGATTTGCCCCTACCGCCACAAGGGAAGATTCAAAATGGAATCCTTTGAAAAAGCGGAAGAAAAGGAAACCGCAACGGTATAATTCCAATATGATTTTAAAAACGGCTTGTATCGGTTGATTGATACAAGCCGTTTTGATTTTGATATGCGGTCAGGAAGGTCAATAAACCCGTCGGCAGCACAGTAGGGGCGAACTGCGTTCGCCCGCTTGAAAATGCCATAAATCAATACAATTCCCCCGTAGGGAACGCCGTCCTCGGCGTTCCGAAAAATGGCTTCCCCTTGAGGGAAAGCTCCGCCAAACGGCTGTGATGAGGTGAAAATATTCATATCAAAATTTATGACACCTCATCCGTCACTCCGTGACACCTTCTCCTCAAGGAGAAGGCGAAAACAACG
>JAEDKI010000215.1 GCA_016295895.1 Clostridiaceae bacterium
CCTCGGGGTCGAATATTTCCTCCCTCGGAGTTCCCGGAGACCAGTCGCCGCCCTTTATCGCATGAGCGGGGCAGGCTTTAACGCAGATATTACAGCCCGTGCAGGGACTTTCAGCAAGCTTATTGTCACATTCAAAGGGGCAGTCGGTGAACAGAGTTCCAAGCCTTACAAAGCTGCCGTATTTATTATGAAGAAACAGCGAATTGCGCCCGACCGAGCCGAGCCCCGCAAGGCATGCGCCCTTTTTGTGGGAATATCTCGCTTTATAATTCCAACCGTCCTTGTTAATGCTTTGAGATGCGGCAACGGTTATATATCTGTATCCCCTGCTTTGCAGGAACATTCCCGCCTGCAACAGCATTGCGTCAATAAAAGCGTTGACATTGCGATAATGATTAAAATATGTGTGCGTCGGCTCGTCTTCGATTTCTTCAATTATACTTTCGGACAGACGGGCAACTATGCTCACGCCGAACGGCAGAGCCTCATCGTCAACCTTGAAAAAGCCGACATCTGCAACGCCCTTTTCAAGCAAAAATGCTTTCAGTTCTTCCTGAATGCTCATTATTTAACCACCGCCTCGAAGCAGAGCCAGCCGCCGCTTTCGTGGCGTGCCTTAACCGCAAGTCCGTTTTCCTCAAACGCTCTGAGCACATCATCCTCACGGGGGACAATTATTCCCGAAGTGATGAAAACCGCACCGGGATTCATAAAGTTTTTAACATCTCTGCAAAGATTGATAATAATATCGGCAACGATATTGGCAACGATGATATCGTATCTGCCCGTTACCTTATCTGTTGTCGAGCCCTGGAGAACGGTAAACTTCGGTTCATCAAAACCATTGGTTCTGCCGTTTTCCCTTGCTGTTTTAACCGCAAGAGCGTCAATATCAACGCCGACAGCCTTATCTGCGCCGAGCAGAAGGCTCGCAACGGACAGTATTCCGCTTCCGCAGCCGATATCAAGCACGGTTTTGCCCGGATTTGCATATTTTTCAAGCGTTTCAAGGCACAGCCTCGTTGTGTCGTGAGTTCCCGAACCGAAAGCAAGACCCGGTTCAAGATGAAGCACGGCTCTGTTGCCTGCGTCATATTCCTGCTCCCATACGGGGCGGATAAGCAGCCTTTCGCCGATGGGCATGGGCTTGAAATACTTTTTCCAATTATTCTCCCAATCCTCATTTTTGCAGGCTGTTTTGTCGATTTCGGCGTCAATACCCTCGGCTGAGTATCTCTCGGTCAGGAACGAAACCGCTTCGGCAGGGTTTTCTTCGGGAGAAATATAAATATGCACTATGCCCTTTGTTCTGTCTTTTGCAAGAAGATCTTCATCAATAAGGTCAATGCCTGCAATCTCCCAAGCCTCCTGCTCCAGGGTTCTGTAATCCTCGATATAGATACCGTAGGGAACCACCATCTGAGCAATATCGCCCGCACGGTCAACATCGTCTGCGTTGACCGTGATTTTAATTTCTGTCCAATCCATTTCTTTCTCCTGTTTAATATCTGTTATGAACATCCTCCGCAAAGCAAAGCATATCCTTGACCTCAATAACCGTTCCGTCGTCAAGAACGGCTTTTCCGCTCAGCTTGCCGAAAACCTGATGCTGATCGGTGAGCATAAACTTGACATCAACCTTTGCGGATCTGTCGATAATGGGCTTGAAGCTCATTTCAAATCTGCCGTCGCTTGATGTGAAAGTCCACGGATCTGTGTAGCCGGTTGCGGGAATGTTGAATTTTACATCATCTATTTTATGACATTTTCCGTCATAGAAAAGCATGTTTTCGCTGGCGGCTGTGGTATCGCCAAAGCCATAGCCGATGTTGAAGCCGAAAGAGTGGCCGTCAATATCGCAGTTGCCCGAGCCCCAGAACCATCTGTTATCATAAGTCCAGACGCCTCTGCCCCAATCGAGAGTTCCGAAATCCGTTGACGGGTCGAAAACATATTCTTTCCCGTCAAGGGTAACTCTGCCGCTCGCTCTCATGCAGTTGATTTTCTGATTGTAATAAAAAGCCGTGCTTTTCTCTTTCCACGGAGTTGCGATAACCATTGTGTCCATATCGGGCTGTTCAAGCGTTATATCGCAGGAAAGAGTTTTTCCGTTTTGGAATTTGCGGTAATTGCATAAAATTCTGCGTTTCCCCGCTGAAACACGGTATTCAAGGTCAAGCTGTCTGTCGTGATATTGGGTGTTGCCTTTTGAGCTGACAGACGGAAGCTTGTATTTGCCCATGGGGAAGAGATTGAAAATCGTCTTTGTGTGCTCGCAGGGTACGGAGAAATCAAAGAAGGTTACCGACTGAAGCCCGAAATATCCGCAGTCAGAAATTGTGAATGCAACGCCAAAATTGTTTTTCGGCGAAAGAATAATGTAATAATCCCACTCTTTGATTCTGCTCTTTTTAGCTTTAATTGCGTTGCGGTCATAGACCTGATAAAGCTGCTTTGACCAACCGGGTTCTCTCAGACTTCCGTCTGCTTTAAGCAAAGGCTGAACTGCTGTTACTTCATGGTTTCTCATTCTTGTTTCCTCC
>JAEDKI010000049.1 GCA_016295895.1 Clostridiaceae bacterium
GCTGAATAATAAACGAAGGAGCATTTTATGTTTTACAGCCTTACCGGTACTGTTGTGTTCACCGATGAAAACAGCGTTGCGCTTGACTGCGGCGGCGTTGCTTTCCGTCTGCTCACAACTCAGAATACACTCAGACAATGCGCTGATATCGGCGAAAAGCAGATGCTTTTCACTCATCTGAATGTCAGAGAGGATGCTCTTGACCTTTTCGGCTTTGCCGATAAAAACGAGCTTGACTGCTTCAAAATGCTCACGGGCGTTACGGGCGTCGGCCCGAAAGCGGGGCTTGCAATCCTTTCTCAGCTCACTCCCGATATGCTTGCGGTGAGCGTTGCCGGCGGCGATGTCAAGGCGATAACAGCCGCTCCGGGAGTCGGCCCGAAGCTTGCGCAGAGAATTGTTCTGGAGCTTAAAGGCAAGCTCAATGCTTTTGCTTCAAGCTCGGCGGCAATGGGCAACATTGCGGCGGCGCAGAAAGCGTCGGTCAGCTATGCGGGCGAGGATGCGGTCAACGCTCTTGTCATGCTCGGCTACAGCCGTTCCGAGGCGAGCATTGCCGTCGGAAAGCTGGACGGCAACCTTTCAACCGAAGAAATGATAAAGCAGGCTCTCAAAATGCTTGCAAGAAACATATAACGCAGGAGGAAAAACATGGATTTTGATTTTGAAAACAGAATTGTTGCTCCCGAATTTTCCTCTGCGGAAGATAATGACATAGAGCTTTCTCTCCGCCCGAAAACGATAGGCGAATATATCGGGCAGGACAAGGCGAAAGAAAATCTTTCGGTTTATATCGAAGCCGCCCGTCAGAGGGGCGAACCGCTCGACCATGTTCTGCTCTACGGCCCTCCGGGTCTGGGCAAAACCACGCTTGCGGGAATAATAGCCAACGAAATGGGCGTTAATTTCAGAGTAACAAGCGGCCCTGCAATTGAAAAGCCGGGTGATCTTGCGGCTTTGCTTACAAATCTCAATGACGGCGACGTGCTTTTTATCGATGAAATCCACCGCCTTTCGAGAGCGGTTGAAGAAGTGCTTTACCCGGCAATGGAGGATAACGTTCTTGACATTATTATCGGCAAAGGCCCGTCGGCACGCTCGATAAGGCTTGATCTCCACCGCTTCACCCTTGTCGGAGCAACGACAAGAGCGGGTCAGCTCAGCGCACCTTTGCGTGACCGCTTCGGAGTTATTCTCCGCCTTGAACTTTACACTCCCGCTCAGCTTGCGGAGATAGTCAACCGAAGTGCGGGAATTCTCGGAATAGATATCGAGCAGGACGGCGCAATGGAAATTGCCTCCCGTTCAAGGGGAACGCCGAGAATCGCAAACAGACTGCTCAAGCGTTCAAGAGATTTTGCTCAGGTCATGGCTGACGGAGCAATCAACAAAAAGACCTCCTCACTTGCGCTCGACAGAATGGAGATTGACGAGCTCGGCTTGGATTCAATCGACAGACTTATACTTAAAACGATGATAAGGAACTATAACGGCGGCCCCGTGGGTCTTGAAACGATTGCGGCGGCAATCGGCGAAGAAGCGGTGACCATTGAAGATGTCTATGAGCCTTATCTTATGCAGATAGGTTTTCTCAGCCGCACGCCGAGGGGCAGAACGGTAACGCCCGCAGGCTATGCGCATCTCGGCATTGCAATGCCGGGTCAGCAGAGACTTGATGTATGATTGAGAGGTAGAAAAATGAGAACGGCAGACGGCTGGAAAGATTATGAGCTGATTGACTGCTCCGACGGCGAGAGGCTCGAACGCTGGCGTGATATTATCCTTGTGCGCCCCGACCCTCAGGTCATATGGAAAACGCCCAAGGGAAATCCGCTTTGGTTCACTCCCCATGCCATATATAACCGCTCCAACACGGGCGGCGGAAGCTGGAGAATCTGCAAAAAGATGCCCGAGGTATGGCAGGTCGGCTTTGAGGAGCTTAAATTCAATATCAAAACAATGGGCTTTAAGCATACGGGGCTTTTCCCCGAGCAGGCGGTCAATTGGAAAATGACTGCGGAAATAATCAGAAAAGCCGGCAGACCCGTTAAGGTGCTGAACCTTTTCGCCTACACGGGCGGCGCAACCGTTGCGGCTCTCAATGCGGGGGCGAGCGTTACGCATGTTGACGCTTCAAAGGGCATGACCCTTTGGGCAAAGGAGAATGCGGCGGCAAGCGGACTTTCGGATGCTCCCGTTCGCTGGCTGGTTGACGATTGCATTAAATTTGTTCAGCGTGAAATCCGCAGAGGCAATAAATACGATATAATAATCATGGACCCCCCGTCATACGGCAGAGGGCCGGGCGGCGAGGTCTGGAAGCTTGAAAACGAGGTTTACGGCTTCGTTGAGCTTTGTTCTCAGCTTCTGAGCGAGGAATCGCTTATGGTGCTTATAAATTCTTACACAACGGGGCTTTCACCGAGTGTTATGGAATATATACTCGGCGAAACGGTGCAGAAACGCTTCGGCGGTTCAACGGTCAGCGACGAAATCGGCTTGCCCGTTTCATCAAAACCCGGCAGGGTGCTTCCCTGCGGTGCGAGCGCAATCTGGCTCGGAAAGGATATAAAATGAAAAGCGTAAAACCCGGCAGAGGCCCGTCAATGATGGGCGGAATAATCGGAATATGCGTTGCTCTTTTCGGCGTGTTCTGGACGGTGCTTGCCGCCTCGGGCGGAGCGGGAATAATGGTTCCGTTCGGCATAATATTCATTGTTATCGCCGTTGTTCAGGTAATATATAATTTCAAAAACGCTACGGGCAAAAACCGATATTCTCAGTTTGATATTACCGACGAAAACGAAGAACCCGACCCGCTGAACGAGAAATTCGGCGATGAAGGCAATTATAAGCGCACCGAAACGGGCGGTAGCCGCTACTGCCCCTATTGCGGAGCAAAAGCGGGCACGGATTTTGAATTCTGCAACGAATGCGGCAGAAAGCTGCCGTAAGAGGGGTGTTTTACGGATGGGTTTTAAAAATATTCTGAATTCTCTCTTTTTCCTTGTTCCCGGTATTTTTTTATTAAAATTCTCTTCCTTACAAGCAAAGTTAATCGGATTGCTGTTGATTGCGGTAGGAATATTATTTCTGATTTTATTTCTGAAAGAAAAAGGCGTTATCAAAAAACGCCCGAAAAAATCCGAAAGAAATGAAGAGGCCGGGATTGATGAAAGAGATGCTTTGATTATAAAACACGGAGAAGAAATCGAGGAACTTGAAGAATACGATATCGACAGCGGCAAGGAATATTGCCCCAACTGCGGCAACTACGCCGTTTCAGGCGGCAGATGCGAAGCCTGCGGAGAAAAAGTGACAGAGGAATAATGGGATTTTTATTATGAGCGAAAAAATTATTGAATTTGATAATGTGACCTATGTTTATGACGCTGAGGACGAGGAAGCGGAAGTGCGTGAAAAGCCTGCGCTTTCCGATGTCAGCTTTTCGATAAACAAGGGCGAATTTGTTGCCGTTCTCGGCCATAACGGTTCGGGCAAAAGCACGCTTGCTAAGCTCTGCAACGCCATTTTTGAGCCGACAAAGGGCACGGTTAAGGTTAAGGGCATGGTTGCCGACAGCGAAGAAAAGGCGGACGAGATACGCAGGATAGTCGGCATGGTGTTTCAGAACCCCGACAATCAGATAGTTGCAACGATAGTTGAAGATGATGTTGCCTTCGGCCCCGAGAATCTCGGCGTTGAGCCGAAAGAGATTCGCCGCAGGGTTGACGAGGCGCTGAAATCCGTTAATATGTATGAATTCCGCCACAGAGAGCCGCATAAGCTTTCGGGCGGTCAGAAGCAGAGAGTTGCGATTGCGGGCGTTATCGCCATGCAGACCGAGTGCATAGTGCTTGACGAGCCGACGGCGATGCTTGACCCCAAAGGCAGAGAAGAGGTTATGCAGACGGTAAAACGCCTTAACAGCGAGCTTGGCATAACGATTGTGCTTGTTACGCATTTTATGGACGAGGCGGTTCAGGCGGACAGAGTCATCGTTGTTGACAGCGGAAGGCTTGTTATGGACGGAAAGCCGAAAGAAGTCTTTTCCAAGGTTGAAAAGCTCCGCTCTTTTGGCCTTGATGTTCCTCAGTCAACAGAGCTTTGCCATGTTCTCGGCATAAAAGAGGGCGTTATCGGCATTGACGAGTGTGTTGATGAAATTTCAAAGTATCTCGGAGGTGCCCGATGAGCTATGCAATCGAAACGGTCGGTCTGACCCATTATTATTCAAAAGGAACGGTTCAGCAGGTTGCCGCAATACAGGATATTAATCTGAAAATAGAAAAAGGCGAGCTTGTCGGAATTATAGGTCACACAGGTTCGGGCAAAAGCACCCTTATTTCTCATTTCAACGGGCTTCTGAAGCCCGACAGCGGCAAGGTTATTGTTGACGGCGTTGATATCTGGCAGGATAAAGAAACCCTGAAAAATTCCCGATTCAAGGTCGGTCTTTGCTTCCAATATCCCGAATATCAGCTTTTTGAAGAAACCGTATTCAAAGATATCGCTTTCGGGCCGAAAAACATGAAGCTCCCCGAAGCCGAAATAAAAGAAAGAGTGCTCAGAGCGGCGGCTTTTGTCGGCGTAAAGCCCGAGCATCTCGACAAATCCCCGTTTGATCTGTCGGGAGGAGAAAAAAGGCGTGTCGCCATTGCGGGCGTTATGTCAATGGAGCCCGAGGTTCTGATTTTTGACGAGCCTGCCGCAGGTCTTGACCCGAGGGGCAGGAAATCGCTTATCAAGCTTATAACGGACTACAGAAAACAGACCGGCAGCACGGTTATTATCGTTTCTCACAGCATGGAGGATATCGCAGGCATGGCAGACAGAATCGTTGTTATGAACAACTCCTCCGTTGCAATGCAGGGAAGCGTTGACGAGGTTTATTCAAGGGGTGACGAGCTGCGCTCAATGGGGCTCAACATTCCCGAAATAACCGAGATATTTGCTCGCCTCAGAAGCAGGGGAATTGATGTTCCCGCCAATGTTTATACGGTTGAGCAGGGCGCAGAAATCCTGCGAAGCCTCAAAAACGGGAGGTGCGGCAAATGATAAGAGACATCACGATAGGTCAGTATTATCCCGCCGATTCCGTGCTTCACAGGCTTGACCCGAGAATTAAGCTTATTGTAACCTTTTGGCTAATTGTAGTTATTTTTCTTTGCAAAAGCTTTCTTTCTCTTGCGCTGATTGCGCTGACTGCCGTTGCGGCGGCGGCAATCTCAAAGGTTCCGCCGAAAATGTTATTGAAAAGCCTGAAGCCTATAGTTATTATTCTTATTTTCACCGCAGTTCTTAATGTCATTTACACTCAGGGCGGTGCGGTATATTTTGAATGGTGGAAAATTTCGATAACGCAAAAAGGCGTTAACACGGCGATATTCACAATGGTCAGAATCGTAACGCTTGTTGTTATCAGCTCGCTTCTGACTTACACGACAACGCCGACGATGCTCACAGATGCGCTTGAAAGGCTTCTTTCTCCCTTGAAAATATTCAAAATCAAGGTTCACACTCTTGCAATGATGATGACCCTTGCCTTGAGATTCATTCCGACTCTCATTGAGGAGATTGACAGGATAATGAACGCTCAGAAAGCGAGGGGCGCAGACCTTGAAACGGGTAACCTCATTCAGAGAGCGAAAGCGCTTGTTCCGATTTTTGTTCCGCTGATGGTTTCATCCTTCAGGCGTGCATATGAGCTTGCGTTCGCCATGACCTGCCGCTGTTACACGGGCGGAGAGGGCAGAACAAGAATGAAGCAGATGAAAACCGCTTTCAGGGATTATGCCGTTCTGTTTTTCTGCGCCGCAATAACGGCGGGCGTTATCGTGCTCAATATTTATTTTAAAACGGTTATCTGACAGAATAAAGGAAGATAAAAATGCGAAATCTGCTTTTGACAATTTCATTTGACGGAACGGCTTATCACGGCTGGCAGGTTCAGGAAAACGCCGTCACCGTTCAGCAGACTCTCCAGGATGCCCTTGAGCGCATCTGTTCAAGGCGTGACAATGTTGTCGGCTGTTCGAGAACGGATGCGGGCGTTCACGCAAATATGTATTGCTGCAATATCCGAACCGAAAGCCCGATTGACTGCCGAAAGCTCGTCGGCGCTCTCAATGCACTTTTGCCCCGTGATATAGCGGCTCTGGATTGCCGTGAGGTCGATTTCGATTTTCATGCAAGGTATGATTGCAGGTCAAAAGAATATATTTATAAAATATGGAACTCTCCAAACAAAAACCCGTTCCTTTATAATTATTCTTATCATTATAAATATCCGCTTGACGAAGCGTTTCTTTCCGCTCAGGCAAAGGATTATATCGGAACTCATTATTTTGATTCGTTCTGCGCCTCGGGCAGCAGCGTTGAAAGCACCGTGAGAACGGTTATTAACGCAGAGGTTGAGAGAGACGGCAACATGGTCATTTTCAGGGTGGAGGCAGACGGCTTCCTTTATAACATGGTCAGAATCATGGCGGGAACTCTGATTGATATTTCAAGAGGCAAGCTTCCGCAGGATTCAATAGGGGCGATAATCGAGGCGAGAAACCGTTTTGCGGCGGGCTGTACCGCTCCCGCACGGGGATTGTATCTTAATAAAATACATTATTAATTGGGGCAGTTGATATGGCGGATAAGAAAATTATTAATCTTTCAAAAAAGCGAAACAAAAAAACACTAAAAAAGATTTTTTCAGTTCTGAAAATACCGATAGTAATTCTTGTCGTTGTTGCGGCGCTGTTTCTCAGCGCACGGCTGCTCGGCAATGTGGCGGTTTCCAACATAACCGACGGAATAAGAAATATAAAAACCCTGTTTTCGGACGGCGGAGGATATCCCTATCCGATTGAAGCCTTCGGCTACGGAAAGACGGTCGATCTGGGCGGCAAGCCGATGATAATTTATGACGGCTCATGCGTTAACCTCAGCTCCTCGGCGGGCAAGGTCTTTGAAATGCCGCTGACCTATGCAAATTCAAAGGCAGTAACCAAAAACGGCAGAGCGCTGATTTTCAGCAATTCTTCAAATTCCGTAATTCTTCGCAGCAGAACGGAACAGCTCGGCACCGTCAGCGAAAGCGGGCCGATTGTTGCCGCCGCCCTTGCGAAAAACGGAAGCATTGCAACTTCTCATGCCACTGACGAATACCAAAGCGTTCTGAATGTCTATAATTCACGCTTCAAGAAAATTTTTGAATGGGACTGCGCTCAGGAGAGAATAGCCGATATTTCTCTTTCATCAAACGGCAAAAAGATTGCCGCTTTGGCAATCGGAGCGGAAAATGCCGAGATTTATACAAGAATTCTGATTTTCAGTGCAGGCTCCGATGAGCCTGTTGCAGATGTTAAATACAGCGGAACTCTGTTCCTGAAGGTCGTTTATACCGATTCAAACCGTGTTATTGCCGTTGGCGACAACAGAACCGTTGTTCTTGGCAAAGACGGAACTCAGCTTGATGAGCTTATCTATTCCGAAGACAGCATTTCGGCTGTCTGCTCCGACGGAAGCGGCAACACCGTTGTCTGCTATGAGGAATTCGGCGGCTCAAAGTCGGGAATAGTCCGTTTCTCAAAGAGCGGAAAAAGAACATGCTCATTTTCCTTTGACGGTGTGCCCGAGTGTATGGATGCCGACGGAGGCAAAATAGCTCTTGTCAGCGGAAAAGAAATAATCGTTTATTCTTCAACGGGCAAGGAGCAAAGGCGGATTGAAACAGAAAACTCCGTTTCGGAGATTATCTGCTGCTCGGGCAGTATCTATACTGTTGAGAGCGGAGAGATTCATAAATATTGACATGCGATTCCGAATGGAGTAAAATTATACGAAAGGCGGATTGATAAATGGAAAACATGGCTGTAATTGTTGATATTCTTTTGGTTGCTCTGCTTATAATATGCACCCTTGACGGCAGAAAAAAAGGCTTTGTCAAAATGGTGCTTGCCATTCTGGCTATGATAGTGAGCTGGATTGTTGCAAGAGAATATTCAGAGCCGGTTGCTCAATGGTTTGTTGAAACCTTTGTTCGTGAAAGGGTGACCGATTCGATTTCTCAGGCGATAACGGCAAATATCGGCGAAGGCGTTCAGACCGTTGCTCAGGCTTTGCCGGGCTATATCAACGCCGCAATCGAGCAGGCGGGGCTTTCCGTTAATTCATTGCTGTCTCAGGCGGCTTCTGCGGAGAGTATTGCCGAAATTTCCGAAAAAATCTATTCGGCGGCTCATAACATGATTATCATGCCTGCGGCAAAGGCTGTTGCGCTTTTCGTTGTCTTTGCGCTTTGCAACGCCGTGCTGTCATGCTTTATCGGAATTATCAACAAGTTTTTTAAACTGCCCGTTCTCAAAACTCTTAACCGTTGGCTCGGCGCTCTGCTCGGAGCGGCAAAGGGCGTTTTTGCAGTCGGTATCATCTGCATAGTGCTTTATCTGATTTCATCGGTTGCGCCCGAAACGGCATTGGCAAAAGCGGTTGAAGGCTCGGCGGTTTTCAATGCGGTTATGACAATCGCAGACCCATTCTTGAATGTTTAACAGGAGGTTATTATGAAAGCTATTTTAAAGGAATATTTCACGGGCTGTCTGACTGTGCCCAATCTTCTTTCGCTTATCAGAATTTTGCTCATCCCCGTTTTTGCCGTTCTTTTCAATAACGGAAATTACGGCTGGGCGGTGTTTGTGCTCGTCCTTTCGGGTCTCAGCGACTTCTTTGACGGCAAGATTGCCCGCAGATTCAATCAGATAAGCGCACTCGGCAAAATGCTTGACCCGATTGCGGATAAGCTCACTCAGATAACCATAGCAATTATGTTTTATCTGACCTTCAGAGGCAGCAGCGATTCAACCGTTAAGGCTTTCAGTTGGGTTTTCCTTATTTTCATTGCCAAGGAAGCCCTGATGGTTGTCGGCGGAGCGTTTATGATAGCTATGGGCATTAAGCCCAGCGCAGCAGAGATGCCCGGCAAGGTTGCGACCTTCGCTTTCTATGTAATAATGGGTCTTATCATCGCATTCGGCCCCGATATCGGAATGTTCGGCAAATGGTTCACTCTGCCCGCATGGCTTATGCTCGTTCTTGTATGTATCAGCGTAGTGTTGACGATAATTGCTTTCTGCAGCTATCTTCCGGGAGTTTACAGACAGGTCAAAGAGAAAAAAACAAGCAAATAAGATAATAAGGATCAGAATAAATGAAACAAGTATTATGTGCAAAATGCAAAAAACGCCCTGCGATGTTCTTTGTCACCAAGGTTGAGGGCGACAAAACAACTCAGGAGGGCTTGTGCCTTAAATGCGCCATGGAAATGAACATCGGCCCCGTTAAGCAGATTATGGAGAGCATGGGCATTTCAGAGGACGAGCTGGAGGATGTCAGCGAGCAGTTCGAGTCGATGTTCGGCGAGGACGGCGGATTTGAGCCCGGAGGAGCGGGAACAATGCCGTTTTTGCAGAATTTCGGTGCTGTCAGCAATCAGCAGAGCGGTTCTGAGGAGACCGTTTCGTCCGAAAAAGGCGAAAGCGGAGAAAAAAAGAAAAAATGGGGTAAAAAGGATAAATCCGAGAAAAAGAGAAAATATCTCAGCCAATTCTGCACCGACCTGACTGCGAAAGCTTATTCGGGCGAAATTGACCGGATTATCGGCAGAGATAACGAGATTCACAGAGCAATTCAGATTCTTTGCCGCAGAACAAAGAACAATCCGTGCTTTATCGGCGAACCCGGTGTAGGCAAAACCGCAATTGCAGAGGGTCTTGCGCTCAGAATTGCGGCAGGAGATGTTCCGGCAAAGCTGAGAGATAAAGAGATTCATATGCTCGACCTTGCGGCTCTTGTTGCGGGCACACAGTTCAGAGGTCAGTTTGAAAGCAGAATCAAAGGCCTTGTTGAAGAAGTCCGCAGTGACGGCAATATTATCCTGTTTATCGACGAGGTTCATTCGCTCGTCGGAACGGGCGACGCCGAGGGCTCGATGAATGCGGCGAATATTCTGAAGCCCTCACTTTCAAGAGGCGAGATTCAGATTATCGGCGCAACCACATTTACCGAATACAGAAAATACATCGAAAAAGATGCGGCGCTTGAGCGCAGACTTCAGCCCATAAGGGTTGAGGAGCCGTCAATTGAACAGACGGTTGAAATGCTTAAAGGCGTTAAGGATTATTATGAGGATTTTCACCGTGTCAGCGTTACCGACACCTTGATTGAAAAGGCTGTAAGGCTTTCAGAGAGGTATATTAACGACAGATTTTTGCCCGACAAGGCGATTGACCTGCTCGATGAAGCCTGCACCTGCGCAAATCTGAGAAACAAGAACATCAGCAATTTTGAAATTGCCTCTGCAAATCTTGCGGAGCTTGAAAGCCGTGAGGCGGAGCTTATGGACGCTTCGGGAGAGGCCGACTATGAGGAAATTGCAAAGGTTAAGGCGGAAATTCTTAAAAAGCGTGAAGAAGTGTCTGCTCTTGAAGCCCTTGCGGCTGATAATAAAGTGACAGAGGATGACCTTGCAAGGGTTATTCAGCTTTGGACGGGCATCCCCGCAAGCAAGGTTGTTGAAAGCGATCTTCGCAGACTTTCTGATCTTGAAGAAAACCTCAAGGCGGGTATTATCGGTCAGGATGAGGCTGTTTCGCTCGTCAGCGCAGCCGTCAGGAGGGGCAGAGTTCAGATAAGCCCCCGCCGCAGACCTGCATCATTCATCTTTGTCGGCCCGACAGGCGTCGGCAAAACCGAGCTTGTCAAGCTTCTTGCAAAGGAACTGTTTGACACGCCCGAAACGCTTATCAGGCTCGACATGAGCGAGTTTATGGAGAAGCACTCCGTTTCGAGAATAATCGGCTCTCCTCCGGGATATGTCGGCTATGACGAGGCGGGTCAGCTCACCGAAAAGGTGCGCCGCAAGCCGTATTCGGTTGTGCTTTTTGATGAAATCGAAAAGGCACATCCCGATGTTATGAATATACTGCTTCAGATTCTCGATGAGGGTCGCATTACCGACGCTCAGGGCAGAACCGTAAGCTTTGAAAACACCGTAATCGTTATGACCTCAAATGCGGGCAGTAACAGGGGAGCGGGAGCGCTCGGCTTTGCAAAGACAAAGAACGAGGCTTCAAAGGAAAAAGCGCTCAAAGCTCTCAATGAATTCCTCAGACCCGAGTTTATCGGCAGGGTTGACGAGGTCGTTGTGTTCAATGACCTGACGGAGGAGGACTATGAGAAGATTGCCGTGCTGATGCTCAAAGAGTTTGTAGACCCGCTGAGCGACAAGGGAATAACCTTTACATGGGACGACGCCGCAATCAGCACCATTGCCCGCCTTTCCGTTGACGGACCGAGGGGCGCAAGGGATCTTCGCAACACAATCAGGCGCAATGTTGAAGATGTAATAACCGAGAAAATCGTCAACAGCGCCGACACGCCTGTAAAGGC
>JAEDKI010000216.1 GCA_016295895.1 Clostridiaceae bacterium
GCAAAAGACGCTTTGCCTGCTCCGGAGAAAGCTTTTCGTTTCTTGAAAATTTATCAAAAAGTCTGATAGCGGAAAGTACCTTTTCTTCGTCAGTATTCGACGGTCTGATTCCACGGACAATTACGGATACTCTCGTTTCACCGTTATACACATTTTTGTCAAGATTAACCGCAAGGTCAACTGTATCGCCTTTTTCAAACGGAAAGCGTTTTTCAGGCATACCGAAAAATACAACGCCCGTTCTTGCACCGTTTTTTGAAATTATCATCCGGATATGCTTTCCGTCCGAAACCGAAGCAATTTCATCAATACGCACTCCGAAAAGCCCGAAGCAGGGCTGAGGATTGCCTGAGCCGAACGGTTCAAGCAGACTGACTGCGGAAAGAATATCAAGACTGATTGAAGTCGGGAGCAGTTTGCAATCAATTCTCTGAACCGCAAACGGCATATCGATATCGGCGGCATATTCGTTGATTCTTCTGCGGAATTCGGAAATGCGTGAAGAATCAAGGCTTAATCCCGCCGCAAGAGTGTGACCGCCGAAATGGTCAATACAGTCTGAAACCGCTTCAAGAGCGTCATAAATTGAAAAGCCCTCAATGCTTCGGCAAGAGCCCTTTGCGGCTTCGCCGTCTCTTGATATAATAATGCTCGGTCTGCCGTAGCGTTCGGTTATCCTTGCCGCAACGATGCCGATAACTCCCTGATGCCAGTTTTCTCCGTCAATAACAAGTATTTTATCGTTAAGCATCGAAGGGTCTGCCGAAAGAATTGCCGTTGCCTGAGAGAACATCTCGGTTTCGGTCGCCTGTCTTTGAATATTCATGGCGTTAATTTCTTCGGCAAGCTGAGATGCAAGCTCGTCATCCTCGCACAGAAGCAGTTCCAAAGCCTTTTGAGCAGAACCCATTCTGCCCGCCGCATTAATTCTCGGGCAAACCGTGAACGCCGCCGTCTGAGCGGAAAACACCTTGTCGCCGACTCCCGCAATATCCATAAGAGCGCTGATGCCGGGTCTCGGGTTGTCGTTTATCAACCGAATTCCCTTGCGAACCATTACTCTGTTTTCGCCCGTCAGGGATACAACATCGCCGATTGTTCCGAGAGCAACAAGATCGCCGTATTCCTCAATAAGAATGTTTCCGTCATCGCCCTCAAGAGCGCATGCAAGCTTAAATGCAACGCCGACTCCCGACATTTCTTTGAAATTGCTCGGGCAATCGGCTCTGTGAGGGTCAACAACGGCATAAGCCTGCGGCAATTCGCCGCCTACCTTGTGATGATCCGTAACGATAAGCTCCATGCCGAGCTCTTTTACCCTTACAGCCTCGTTGATTGCCGAAACGCCGTTGTCAACCGTAACTATAAGCTTAACGCCCATTTCTGCAAGCTTTTCAACCGCCGCAATGTTCAGACCGTAGCCCTCGGTCAGTCTGTCGGGAATATATCTTATAACATTCGCTTCTCTTGTCTCAAGGTATGAATAAAGCAGGGCGGTTGCGGTCACGCCGTCAGCGTCATAATCTCCGAAAACGCAGATGAGTTCAAAGCTGTCAATCGCTCTGTTTATTCTTTCGGCAGCCTTGCTCATATCCGCAATCGAAAGCGGAGAAAGGCGCAGAGGAGCGTCGGAATCGAAAAAATCGCTGATTTCATCTATATTTTCAAAACCTGCGGAAGTAACAAGCAAAGCTGCAAGAGGGTCAACGCTGAGCTCCTGCGCTATCTGAGCGGCAAGATCCTTGTTGCCTTTTGTTACCTCCCATTTTTTGCGTTTCAAGGGCAATCATTCCTTTCAATCATTTAAGTATAACATTCAGAGCTTAAGATTGCAAGGTTTTTCACTAAATATATATAATTTTTATAAATAGATTAGATATAAAAATAAAAACGCCTCAAAACGGCTTATGCCGTCAGAGACGATTTTTAATATTTATTTTGATGACGAAATTTTTACGAATAGAAAAAATCCTCAATAATATCGTTAACATGAACGAGCTCAACGGAATTTGAATTTAAGCAGTCCGCAAAGCGCTCAGCCGATTCATGGCCGAGAGCAAGATCGCATAAAAAGATTTCATTAAAATAAAGACATATTGCGCCTTCGCCGTCCTCCTCATTCATCAGCCCGGATTTTTCAACTCTGAACATGATTGATACAACTCCTTAATTATTAATTTCCGTGACGCTGCGTCTCATATTATATACCATTTTCAGGGATTTTTCAAGTTTTATTTTTCATCTGAGAATTTTTCTGCATGTTTAACAAATAAAATTGCCATAAATTGTATATTTTCCATAAAATACCATTTTGCTTGGCTTTTATAAAGCATCAAGCAAGTCACGATTTCGGGCAAAAAAAAGATTATAGGCCAATCTCTCTCGGATACCAACCTATAACCCACATTTTCAATATTAAATTGTAAAGTTTTGCTCACAGCCGCTTTACCGATTTAATAACATCAATCTGTTTCAATTGCGGT
>JAEDKI010000050.1 GCA_016295895.1 Clostridiaceae bacterium
CTGCACAGCGTAAAGCCCCGTCTTTTTCCTTTTGACAGAATAGAAAAAGAAATAAAATGGATGAGCGACCACAAGATTGCTTTCATATGGGGCGCAGACGGCAATTTCGGAATGTTTGACCGGGACATTGAAATTGCAAAGGCGCTTGCCGACGCAAAGAGAAAAACAGGCTATCCCGAAAGAATGAGGATGAACTATTCAAAAACCAACTTCAAGGTTGTTTTTGAGATTATCAAAATATTCAAAGAGGTTGATTTTGACCGTGTCGGCGCAACGCTCTCTTTTCAGAGCCTTTCACCGACGGTTCTTGAAAATATAGACCGCAAGAACATGGATTTTGATTTTTACCGTAATCTGCTTGCGGCATATAACAAAGAGAAAATGAAGGCTTATTCCGAGCTGATTCTCGGTTTGCCCGGTGAAACATACGAAAGCTTCACTCAGGGTATCGGCAAGCTGTTTGAACTGGGTCAGCATTTCGTTTTTGAGGTTTACAGCTGTATTCTTTTGCCCAACGCCGCAATCGGTCAGAAAGAATACATTGAAAAATACGGCATTAAAACCGTTGACCTTGAAATTATCAGAAGCCATTTTGCAAATCAGGCTTTTGAAATCCCCGAGTATAACACGATTGTTGTTGAAACAAACACCATGAGCCGTGAAATGTGGGTCAGGTCAACAACCTTTTATTATATTGCAAAGGCTTTGCACGGCAATGGTCTTCTCCGTGCGTTTGATATCTATCTTCACTGTGAAAAGGGCGTTCCCTACGAAAAATTCTATGACGGAATGATAGATTATTTTGAAGCAAACCCGGAGCTTTTTGCTTCAAAGCTCTATTTTGAAATAAAAGAACATGCAACGGAGCAGTCGCTCGGCATAACCAACAAAAAGCTGTTTTTCGAGCCGTGCGGCGATATGGTGTGGGATGATAACGAGTATCTTGTTCTTCACATGATATCTCAGCTTGACAGATTCTATGAGGATATGCTTCCTTATCTCCGCTCGTTCGGAATTGACGATGATATTTTCGCCGATCTGCTGGCTTATCAGAAAGGAATTCTCAGAAAGCCCGGAGAAAGCGAGAGCAGAGCGGAGCTTCATTACGATATTCACACCTATCTCAGCGATGTCTATGTTGACAATTATTCGCCGCTCAAAAAGAAAAAACACACTCTTGTTATGAAAGACAGCGCAACCGCTCCCGATTGGTTCAACTACGGCAAATTTGTTGTCTGGTACGGCAGAATGGGTTGGGCGTCTTACAAAGATGATGTTACCGAAGAATAATCGGAAGCTCCGGATTTTTTTCGTTACCCTAAAGAAAGAGTTGAAATCCGCTTAATGAAGAAAAAGGTTTATTTATTGCAAATTGGATCGTCTTTTGCAACTCCGTGGTTTTTGCCTTATTCCATGGGGTGCATTGCGGCATACCTTAAAAGAGACACGGAGATTTCGGAGCATTATGAAATTCCCGATATAATTACAGCCCGTGAGCCGATTGATAAAGTTCTGAATCGCTTTGACAGCCCGTTTATGGCGGCTTTTTCGTGCAGCGTATGGAATATTGAATATAACAAAGCCCTTGCGGAAAGGCTCAAAAAAATCTATCCACGGATTATTATTGTTTTCGGCGGACCGAGCGTTGAGAAAGACGGAAGTCTGCTTGACAGATGCCCTTATGTTGATTTTCTTATGTATAACGAGGGCGAGGAGAGCACGGCGGCATTGCTGAAAGCGCTTGAAAACGGCGAGGATTTAAAGAACGTTCCGAACCTTTGCTTCAGGAGCGGAGAAGAAAAGGTTACAACCGATTTTTATGTTCCCGAGGATATTTCGGACTATCCGTCGCCCTATACCGACGGCATTTTTGACGGAATCATGGCTGAATTTCCGAATATTGAATATCATGTAACCATTGAAACCAACAGAGGCTGCCCTTATTCCTGCGCTTACTGTGAGTGGAGCTGCACCAAAAAGGTGCGCCTTTTCCCGATTGAAAAGGTCAAAAAAGAAATTGAATGGGCGGCACGGCATAAAATCAGCTACAGCTACTGTGCAGACGCAAATTTCGGAATGTTTGACAGAGATGTTGAAATTGCGGAATTTGTTGTTGAGCAAAAGAAAAAATACGGATATCCCGGCGTTTTCAAGCCCTGCTATGCAAAAGAAAGCAATGAAAATGTTTTTAAAGCGGGATATATTCTTAACAAGAACCAAATTGACAAAAGCGTAACGCTTGCCTATCAGTCGCTTGATAAAACCGCTCTTGAGAATATCGGCAGAAAGAATCTGACTCTTGAAAGCTTTGCCGAAATCGATGCAAAGTTCACCGCCGCAGGAGTGCCGACTTATACGGAGCTTATTCTCGGCTTGCCGGGTGAAACCTTTGAAAGCTTTTGCAGAGGAATCTGCACCCTGCTTGAAAAGGGTCAGAATAATTCAATGACGGTTTATGACTGTCAGGTTTATCCGAACACTCTGATAAGCAGTAAAGATTATCGGGAACGCTTCGGAATCAAGACTTCGGTTATTCCTCAGCTCGGCATCCACTTTACCCCCGAGCTTAACGGCGTTCAGGAATATATCGAAATCATAACCGAAACCGCAACAATGCCCAAAAAGGATTGGGTCAAGGCGTGCATGTTCGCCGTTGTTTTGCAGACCTTCCACCATCTCGGTCTGCTCCGCTATTTTGCAATTTATCTTCACAATGAAAAAGGCGTTTCATATTATGACTTTTATAACCGCCTTTTCAGCTATATTTATAAAGAAAGTGACGGCTTTGTTAACGGCTTCTTTGAGAGCCTGAGCAGGAGAAAATATGACACCGAAACCGCCGATTGGACTTATCAGCGGGATGTTTTCGGCTCAACGGGCTGGTATTTCGAGGAGGGCGCATTCCTTGAAATGGTTTATCACTTTGATGAATTCCGCAGCGACATGATGCCTTTTTTGAAGAGCTTTGATATTGAGCCCGAGCTGCTTGAAGGCTTGCTCGACTATCAGTATTCGCTCATAAGGCTCTTGAACAAGGATGAAGCAACCGTTTGCTCCGATTGGAATTTCTACTCTTATTTTGAAAAGGGAGCGGAGCTTAAAAAAATAAAATCGGTTCTTCATGTTAAATCGGAAAAGATTTTTGATAACTGGGCGGACTATGCAAGAGAGGTCATCTGGTTCGGCAAGCGATACAGCGCAACTCTGCTTGTGAATCCGAGAGACCGCATTGATTATTCGGAGGAGACGGAATGAAAAAGGTTTTGCTTATTCAGCCACCGCAGTGGTATCCCGTTTCGCCGCATCTTGCCGTTCCGCTTCTTGCGGCTCAGATAAAAAGAGAGGGCTTTGAGGTTAAAGCCCTTGACCTTAATGTTAAGTTTTTTAACCGTATTCTTCAAAATAAAAATCTTGCCGAAGCAGACAGGCAGGCGAAAAGAATTCTTGCGGAGCTTGAAGAAAAGTTTGCAAATGCCGATTTTGAAGCAATAAAGAAAAACGGAAGCTTTGAGGAAAAGAACCTCGGTTTGAAGTTCCTGACAATAAAAAAGTTCTATGCCGAGAACGGGGAAGAAATTGAGCGTGTAATAAACGAAACGGACGAAGCTGTGCATACCCTGAAAAACGCTCCCGATTTTTACTGCCCCGAAAAGCTTATGCGGGCGAAGCGCACGGTTCAGCTTGCTCTGCGATTGGCTTCAATGCCCTATGCGCCGAATGAAATAGATATTGACAACTATTTTGCAAATCCGCTTCTGAGGCTTGATTGGGAGAACATCAAGCTTCAGTGTGAGGCTTCATCGCTGAATATGTTCAGGGATTTTCTTGCAGAAAAGGCGGGCGAAATATCTGAGCAGGGATATGATGTTATCGGCGTTTCAATGACCGATTTAAGTCAGCTTATTCCCGTTTTTACGCTCACGAAAATGCTGAAAGCTCAGACAAACGCAAAAATTATTCTCGGCGGAAACTACGCAACGCAGATTAGCGAGGATATGCTCAGGCATGAGGATATTTTCACGGATTATATTGATTATCTGCTCATCGGCGACGCCGAAACGGCGATAGTTGATTTATGCAAATATATTGACGGCAGAGAAAAAATCGAAAATGTCGCCAATCTTTCCTATTATTCCGAAAGCGAAAAGAGAGTTGTTTCGGCAAGCTACACCTGCGAGCATATCGACCTCAACGGCGTTGCTTATCCCGATTTCAGCGACTATGATTTTTCGGAATATCTTACCCCCGAGCCTGTATTTCCCATTCAGCTTTCAAAGGGCTGTTATTGGGGAAAATGCAGCTTCTGCGATTATGCCTACGGTCAGCTTGGCTATGACCCGAAACACATCGACCGCATAATCGACGAGATAAAATATTATGTTGACGCCTATTCTGCGTCAAAGTTTATGTTTATAGACGAGGCAATTCCGCCGGCGTTTTATAACAGACTTGCTCTGGCTATCATCAAATCGGGTCTTAAAATCAATTATTATTCTTTTGCAAGGCTTGAGGACGGCTACACAGCCGAGGTGCTCAAAAACCTCTATGATTCGGGCGCAAGAATCTTTATGTGGGGCTATGAGTGCGAATCGCTCAGAGTCATGAAGCTCATGAACAAGGGCATCAACTCCGAGAGACGGCTTGATATTCTTGCGGATTCTCACAGGGCAGGAATATGGAATAACGGCCTGTTCATTTTCGGCTATCCGACCGAAACCGCCGATGAAATCCGACAAACCATGGATGTTATCAGAAACAACAGAGATATCATCAATTCCTGCACCTTGTCGAATTTTTCTCTTAAAAAGCATTCCCTGCTGAAAGAAACCGTCGGTTCAAACGGAATAATCAGCTACACCGAAAACGGAGAATTTTTCACCACCTACAGGGACGAGGCGCAGGGCATTTCTCAGGCGGAAAGACGGGAGCTTCGCAGAAGCTTTCAGTTTGAAATGACTGAAGCGAACAAGAATTCTTTGTGGTCGGTTGTATTTTCGGATTTTGACCATTTGCTGTTATATCTTTCAAAATACGGACTTGATTATGTCAGCGGCTACAGATCAGATGAGCGCATATGCCCCGAATTCAGGTGAATTTATGAAATTTGAAAAGGTTTCAATATATATCGGCGCAACCGATGAAAACGAAGGATTAAAAAAAACCGTTGACTATATCATGGAAAACTGTGATATCAACGATATCGACAGAGTGACGATGGTTTATCCGAAAAGGGCGGCGGCTCAATGCGTTGAAGCAATCGATATGCTGAGCCGAAAATATCCGGGCAAGGTTTTCGGAATGGTTCAGACAAGGCCGTATATCGGCGGCGGAATCCGTGACGGCTTTGACAGCGCCGAATCGTCTCACATTATGCTTCTGCCGGGTGATCTGGGCGTTTCGCTTGACTGCATTCCGAGGATGATAAGCGGAGCAAAGGAAGAACCCGACACAATTATCAAGACCTCACGCTGGCTTGAAAAAAACTGCTTTCATGAATATGACCCTGCAAGAAAAGTCTTTAACAGACTTGCACAGATTTTTTTAAGGATACTTTTTTTATCCGATTTAACGGATTTCACTCTGCCTGTTCAGACGATGCCCACAAAGCTTTATAAATCAATTTATTTCAGGGAGCTCAATTTCCCGTTTCTGATTGAGCTTGTGGTTGCGCCGCTCAGGCTCGGAGCAAGGTTCAAAGAAATCCCCGTGCATTGCTCCGGCAGGTCGGAGGGCAAATCCAAAAACTCATTCAAACAAACTGCTTTGTATCTGAAAACCGCTTTAAGGGTCAGATTTTCTCCAAAGAAAAAACTAATCAAGAGGTAAACGCAATGAAAATTCTTTTTGCTTCGGTTCCGCAGTGGTATCCCGCAAGCCCGTATCTTGCGTCGGCTCTGCTTGTCGGTCAGCTGAAGGGCAGGGGCTTTGACGCTGAAAGCCACGATTTTAATATTGAGTTTTTCAACGATATATTGAACGGCGAATATGCGAAGAAAAGCTTTGAAAACGCTAAGAAGATTTTGTCGGATTCCGAATTTGAATATGACTGCGCTCTGACTGAGGATATCAACGAAAAGCGCAGAAAGACATCGGAGCTGAGAAAGAGGATTATCGGCGATTATATAAAATATGACAGCGAAAAAGCAGAGAATACAATCAAAAAAATTGATTGGGCTGTCAGCGTTATAAAAACAAAAGAGCTTTTTTATGACCCTGAAAAGCTTTATGAGGCAAAGGATATAATCAATTCCGCTCTCGACCTTGCTTCTCTGCCTTATGTGCCGTCGAGAATAATGATTGACAATTTCATCGCAAATCCCGTGATGACATATGATTTTGCCGATGTTGATTATCAATGCAAGAGCGGCGAAATGAACATGTTTTTGCCCTATTTTGAGCAGGTTCTTGCCGAAAAGGATTTTTCCGCTTATTCGCTCATCAACATTTCAATAACCGATCTCAGTCAGGTTGTGCCGGGCTTGACTCTTGCCCGCCTGCTGAAAATGAAAACAGAGGCAAAAATATGCCTCGGAGGAAATTATATATTCAAAATTGCTCCCGATCTCAAAAAAATTCCTGCAATTTTCAAAGAATACTGCGACTTTTTCGTTGTCGGCGACGGCGAAATTGCATCGGTCGAGCTTGCGGAATATTGTGAGGGAAAAAGAGATATTTCCGGCGTGCATTCGCTCGTTTATGCCGATGAAAACGGCGTGATTGTCACCAACGAAACCGCTCCTTTGCTCGATATGGATAAAATATATTATCCCGATTTTGACTGTTTTGATTTCAATAAATATCTTGCTCCCGAGCCCGTTTTGCCCGTTCAGTTCGGCAAGGGCTGTTACTGGTCAAAATGCACCTTCTGCGATTTTTACACGGGTCAGCAGAAATATGACATCAAGAGCGTCAGCAGAGCGGTTGATGAGGTTGAATTTCTTCATAATAAATACGGCTTCAGCCATTTTAATTTTGTTGACGAAGCCGTTCCGCCTGCCTTCTATAACGCTTTCGCCTCGGAGGTCATAAAAAGAAATCTGAAAATATATTACAGCTCTTTTGTAAGGCTCGAAAAGGCGTTTACGGCGGATGTGCTGAAAAACATGTATAATTCAGGCGCAAGATATATGATGTGGGGCTATGAATCGGAGTCTGCGAGAATAATGGAGCTTATGAATAAGGGCATAGACCTTTCGGAGCGCAAAAGAATTCTTGAAGATTCTTCAAAAGCGGGAATCTGGAATGTTGTCACTTTTCTTCTCGGCTTCCCGACCGAAACAGAGGAGGAGCTTCAGTCAACGATTGATGTTATTTATGACAGCAGAATCGTTGACACCTGCGTTCCGTCAAATTTTGCTCTGAAGAAAAACGCAATTCTTAAAAACAAGGCGGAAAGCGTTGACATAACCGAATTTCACGAAAACGGCGAGCTTCATATTTCTTATAAATACAGCTCCCTTTCAAGCACGATGGAGCAGGTCAAGGAAAGGCGCAACCGCTTTGAAAAGAAGTTTCTTGCCGACACCGCCGACCGCCTGTGGCCGCACACCTTCACCGAGGGCGATTATCTTATGCTCTATCTGACGCACTTCGGCAAGGATTATGTGAAGAATTACAGGCTGAAATATAAAAAAGAACTGCCGCATTATTAATAAAGTGAGTTGAAGTGTAAAATGAATATACTTCTTATTAATCCCGCTACCGTCGGATATTCAAGGTCTGTAACGGCGCCCTTGGGGCTTCTTTCAATTGCAAGCACGCTTCAGGCAGAGGGTCATAAGGTCAGGCTCTATGACAGAACGGTTGAAAAGGCTAAAACCAAAAAGGTTTTTGAAGAATTTGCTCCCGATCTGGTCGGAGTATCTCTCGTTTCTTTCAAATCGGTTTATGACGCTCTTGAATTATCGGAATATGCCAAAAAGCTTTCGCTTCCCGTTGTCTGGGGCGGACCGCTTGCCTCAGAGATACCCGAAACCGTTCTCAAGCATGACTGCGTTGACATCGTTTCAATCGGCGAGGGAGAAGAAACATGGAAAGAGCTCGCCGAGATGTTCTCAAAAGGCAAAAAAGATTTCTCAAGCATTGCCGGAATTGCGTTCAGAGACGGCTCGGGGAACACCGTGCTTTCGGCTCAAAGAGATTTTGTGGATTTGGGCGCTCTGCCGCCTATTGACTGGACTTTGGTTGATGTTCCGAAGTATTTTCAGTCCTCATACGAATGCAGTAAAATGCTGTATCTTTACTGCGCAAAGGGCTGCCCTCATAACTGTGCGTTCTGCTACAACAAGGATTTTCACCGCTGCACCTACCGCAAGCGTCCGCTTCAGGCTGTGCTGGATGAGATAAAATATCTTGTCACGAATTACGGCATGGACGGCGTTTATTTTGCCGATGAAATGTGGGGCGGCAACCGCACCGAAATGCGCGCGATATGCGACAGTTTGAAAAGCCTTAATCTCAAATTTGTTTGGGGTTGTCAGACAAGAATCGGCGTTTTCAACGAGGAAGATTTCAGATATATGTATGATGCGGGCTGTCGCTGGGTGTTTTTCGGCGTTGAGAGTGGTTCCGAAAGAATTCTTAAAATGATGAATAAAAGAATTCCGTTCAACAGGATTGAAGAAACCTTCAGCAATTGCAGAAAGGCGGGAATTATCGCCATTGCGTCGTTCATAGTCGGCTTCCCCGATGAAACGGTTGAAGATGTTGCAAAAACCGTTGAACTGATTGAAAAGCTTGAAACTCCCTTGATTAATCTGAATTATTTTGCCCTTGTGCCCGGTTCGGATATATACAATCGTATGATTGAGGAGGGCAGATACCCGAAAATTACAGACCTCAGTCAGCTTGCGGATATCAGACCGATTGAAAGAAATGAATATAATTTCACTACCGTTCCCGAAAAGGATCTGAATGTTATCCGCTCGTGGTATATGTGGCGAAGCTTTTCTTCAAAGAGTATTTCAAAGAATACGGGCAATTTTTCCTTTGCAAAAAAGGTTGCAACCGACGCATTCAAACAGCTTAAACGCAGTAAGCTCAAGGATTTTATTATGTCAATGATGAGCTCTGCCATGGAGCTGCTTTCGGTTATATATTATTCCCACGCCTATCCGTCGATTATGAAAAAATACGGCATGGGCAAAAGATTCAAATAAGAGCATAAAAAGATGCACCGCAACGCAACGGTGCATCTTTTTTTACTCATTTTCAAGATTTATATTGTATTTTTTGATGATTGACGGGAAAAAGTGCGCATAGAAATAAATATCCAGAAATTCATAGGCTGAAATCAGAATAAGCTGGATTGCAAAGCGCAGATCGTGCCCCTTGAACTGCTTCAGAACATCAACAATATCTTTTTTTGCAATATCGTATGTCCTTGAGGTTTCGGAAAAATATTTTCTTGAAAAGCCTTTCCAGAGGAAATATGACCTGACAACCTTCAAATCCCTTGACGGGATTTTTGAAAAATTGGGCTTCGGGGAGTAGAAGAATTTAATATGCGTGTAGTCCCTGAATGATTTCGGCGGCTTGTAGCGGCCGCTTTCAACAAGCTCGTCATAAAGCTCCGATCCGGGACCGGGCATAAAGAAAAAGAAGGTTCGCTGAGTTGTTGCAATCCGCATTGCCATGTCGATTGTTTCACGGAACTCCTCCTCGGTTTCGTCGGGGAAACCGATAATAAAGTTTGCAAGCGAAACAATATCGACCGCCTTGCAGTCCTCAAAGGTCTGCTCAATTTTGTCAAACGGCAGATTCTTTTTGATTTTCTTCATCATTGAGGGCGAGCCTGTTTCAATTCCGAATGCAATCCAGATACAGCCCGCATCTTTCATTATTTTAAAATCTTCTTTGCCGAAAATGCCGACCCGTGTCTCAACACCCCATTTGAAATTAAGCCCCGATTCCTTGAAAGCCTTGCAGATTTCACGCATCTCACCGCTGTTGCGGCAAAACAGCTCGTCGGCAACATAAATGCAGTCAACATCGTGATTTTTAATCAGATATTCAACTTCTTTAAGGAAAACTTCAACGGGACGCATACGGTAGCATTGACGGTGAAATCTTTTGTTGAAGCAAAATGTGCATTGACCGAAACAACCCTTTGAGAGATAGAGCAGAGCGGTTCTTTTGCAGCCGTACATTGCGCCGAGGTATTTATCAACCTCAATAAGCGTGAAATCAATCGGCGGAAGCAGAGACAAATCCATGAACTCTCTCTGCGGAGTGTATATAACCTTGCCGTCTTTCTTATAGGCAAGCCCCGCAACCTTTGTCGGGTCTCCGCCCGCTTCAAGAGTGTTGACAAGCTCAAGCCATGTGGCTTCACCCTCGCTTATTGAGACAAAGTCGATATCAATGTTTTTGAAAGTAAATTCAGTATCGAGCGAAACATATATTCCGCCCCAGACAACGGGAACGCCGTATTTTTTTGCCGCTTTGGTGACTTTTTCCGCATCGGTAAAGGCTTTGAGAGAAAAAACCGAAACGCCGACAATGTCAGGCTTGAAATCATTGATTTCCTTTTTGATGTTTGTGGTTTTAATTGTTCGGTCAAGAATTTTGACCGTGTGACCGTTTGCCTGAAGATAGGTTGCAATCGACATCAGACCGAGCGGGAAGCCGACCTGGCGTGTATAACGCTCCATGGAGGGGTTAACGAAAAGAACTCTCATTTTATTTCCTTTCTTTTAAATCCAGACCGTATTTCTTGACAATTCCGGGGAAAAAGTTTCCGTAAAAGAAAATATCAAGAAATTCATAAGCGCTGGCAAAGAACTGCTCTACGCCGTTTTTAAAGCCGTGGCCTTTAAGACTTCTGAGAACATCAAGAATATCCTTTTTGGCAACGGAATAATTAAGCTTGCCGTTTTCAATAAAGCTTTTCTTTGTAAAGCTGCTCCAAAGAATGTGACAGCGAACCACCTTGAGGTCAAGCGATTTGACTTTTGAGAGGTTCGGCTTGGGCGAATAGAAAATCCTTGTTTTCATGCATTCTTTCATTGACTTTGCAGGTGTGAGCCTGCCCTCGGCAACGAGCTTGTCATAAATCTCAGATCCGGGGAGGGGGCTGAAATAGGAGCAGACGAATTTAGTGTAGCTTATTCTGTTAACAAGGCTACAGGTGTCACGAAGCTCTTCTTCGGTTTCGTCGGGGAAGCCGACAATAAAGTAGC
>JAEDKI010000051.1 GCA_016295895.1 Clostridiaceae bacterium
CTGAAAGGCTACGATTATTCTCAATGCGGAGCGTATTTTATTACGGTTTGCACCAAAGATAAAAAGAAAATATTAGGCAGAATTGTAGGGGGCGATGACTACATCGCCCCTGAAATCAAGCTGTCCGAATATGGAAAGACGGTTGAAAAATATATTATCGGAATAAAAGGTTTGCACAAATATGTTATCATGCCGAATCATATTCACATGATTATTTTTATCACAAAAGACAATGGGACGATGTGGGCATCGTCCCCTACTCAAAGCATTCCGCAGCTTATCAAATCGTTCAAAACTTTGGTTACGAAAGATATCGGTTTTTCGATTTGGCAGCGTTCATTTTATGATCACATTATCAGAGATGACAGGGATTATGAGGCAATTTGGGAGTATATTGACAATAATCCGCTAAAATGGAAAGAGGACAGATTTTATCGAAACGGGTGATTTGATGACTGACACCGATTTTATGAACATAGCGATTGAGCAGGCGAAAATTGCCGCCTCGGAGCTTGAAGTGCCCGTCGGGGCAGTCATAGTCCGAAACGGCGAGGTGGTTTCCGTCGGCAGGAACAGGCGTGAAACGGGCAAAAACGCTCTTGCTCATGCCGAGCTTGAAGCGATTGACCTTGCCTGCAAAAAGCTCGGCGGCTGGCGGCTTTGGGAGTGCGAAATGTTCGTGACTCTTGAGCCATGTCCCATGTGCACGGGCGCAATCATCAATTCAAGGCTTCGCCGTCTTGTTTTCGGCGCAAGCGACGGAAAAGCGGGCTCATGCGGGTCGGTAATCAATCTTTTTGACCTGCCCTATAACCACAAGCCCGAGGTTGTTCCGGGATTCATGGCGGAGGAATGCTCCGCTCTGCTGACCGATTTCTTTTCGGAGCTAAGAAGAGCCAAAAGCGAAAGAAAACAGCTTGATTCGTAAAAAATATCAACGGGAGGAGTACCGATGAGCATTGAAAAGGTGCTTTTTGCAATTGAATTAATCGGAACGGTTGCCTTTGCGGTTTCCGGCGTAATAACCGCTCTCGAAAAGAAATTCGATATCTTCGGTGCGCTCGTTCTTGGCACGGTAACGGCTGTCGGCGGAGGAATCGTGAGAGATTTGATTCTCGGCTATCTGCCGCCCATGGCGTTCAGAAAATCCGTTTATGCAATAACTGCGCTTGTGACCTCTCTCGTTGTTTTTGTTATCGCATATTTTCTCGGCACGAGAATCAAAAAGCATTTTGAGGTTTATTCTCAGATTATAAATGTTTTCGATTCAATCGGGCTTTCCGTTTTTGTTATCGGCGGCGTTAACAGCGCAATCGCCTGCGGCTTCGGCGAAAACATGTTCCTTTCGGTTTTTGTTGCAACCCTGACAGGGGTAGGCGGCGGAGTTATGCGGGATATTATGGCGGGCAGAGTGCCGAAAATTCTTCGCAAAAGAGTTTATGCGATTGCCGCAATAATCGGTGCGCTGATTTATTATAACCTGATTCATTACGAGGTTTGTTCAACGGCGCTTGCGGTTGCAATCGGTGCAGGTTCGGTTATGATTATCAGAATCCTTGCAACGGTTTTTCAATGGAATCTTCCTACGGTTAAAAATTTGGATAAATAATAAAACGGTCGGTGCTTCATCGAAGCACCGACCGTTAAACTTTGTTCAATTAAAATCCGAACTGACTGAAATACTGGAACGGGTCAACATACTGAGCCGTTGTGGTTGAGACGGGTTCGGAGTTGCCCTTATCTTCAACGAGCGTTATTTCAACATCGAATTCGCTTGTTGAATAGTCGCTGTTAACTCTGCAAATCGAAAGCGTCATTTTGTCGCCGACCTTGCCACTGTCAATCTTCTCAATGAGAACATCAGCGGTTGTCAGCGGAGTGCCGTTAACGGCGGTAATCATATCGTATTTTCTGACTTCCGTGCCGGTAAGGGAGCTGTTTTGGTCAATTTCGGCAATGATGAGCGTGCCTGCGGGCAAGCCCTTTATCTGAGCTATCATGCTGTACTGTGCGCTTGCGCTGACAGAATAATACTTGATGCCGAGCTCGGGTCTGTTGGGAACATAGCCGTAGTTGATAAGGCTCTCGACGATTGTCTTTGCGGAAGTGATGGGGATTGCAAAGCCCATGCCCTCATAGTCGGTTGCGGCAATCTTCTGAGAGTTGATGCCTATAACCTGACCGTAAGCGTTAACGAGCATACCGCCCGAGTTGCCGGGGTTGATGGCTGCGCTGTGCTGGATGCACTTCATCGAATAGCCGATTTCGCTGTTGACGGGTCTGTCAATTGCGGAAACATAGCCGTCGGTGAATGAACCGAAAAACTCAACGCCGCCGGGGTTGCCGATTGCATAAATGGGGTCGCCGACCGTCAGAGAATTTGAATCTCCGAATTCAGCGGCGGGAAGTCCGCTTGCCTTAATTTTGAGAACGCCGAGGTCTGTTCTTGTGTCAAAGCCGACGATTTCTGCATCATAGGTTGTGCCGTCTTCGGTCTGAACCCTTGCGCTGATGCCTGCGTCATTGATAACATGGGCGCAGGTTATGATGTATGTGTACTGACCGGTCTTATCCTCGCCCATGATAACGCCCGAGCCTTCGCCCGCTGCGGAGTTGGAATTCTTTGAATAAACAACGATTCCGACATTTGAGGGCTTGCATTTTGCGGCAATCTGAGCCGGAGTCAGAACGCCTTCGGTTGAAACCTTTGTGGGAGTGACGGGTGATTCATTGATGTTGAGATTCGGACCGTCGCCGTTGACAATGCTTGAGGATGAGGATTCGGATTCTGAGGAGTGCTTAACTATTGATGAAACACCGAAGCCGAGAGCGAAAACTATAATCACCGCAAGGCAGGCGGCAAAGATTTTCAAACCCTTGCCGGTTTTCTTTTTAGCGTTGTTAACGGGCGGCTGCTGAGCAGGATTATTGTAATAATAAGGCTGCTGCGGATTCGGCTGAGAATAGCCGCCGTAGGGCTGTTGATTCTGCTGCTGACCGTATCCGCCCGAATAAGGCTGCTGAGAATAAATCGGATTCTGATATGTCGGGTTTGCAGAGGGTTCTTCAACCTTCTGAGCCTCAACATTGGGGATGGCTTCGCTTGTCTGAGGCTGAGCGGCAGGCTGTTCGGCGCTTTCATTGTCACCGATTGCCTGAGCGGCAACTTCTCTTAAATCTTCCTGCTGAGGTTCCGTGCTTTCGTTTCTGTTTTCAAATTCTTCATTCATAATAATGCCTCCGCTTCTTTGTTTGAGTTTATTCTAAGCCAATGTTGTTAAGTCAATTTGAACACAGCTTTAAAAAAGTTTCAACAATTATTGGAAATAGTTTTAATTGAGCGGCAGTTGGAAGATGAACTCGGTGTATTCTCCGACCTCGCTTCTTGCAGTTATCTGACCGCCGTGAAGCTCTATAATGGTTTTAACAATATAAAGACCCATTCCTGCGCCCTTGACATCATAACTGCGGGACTTATCGATTTTATAGAACCTCTCAAATATTTTGTCTATTTCTTCGCTCGGTACTCCCTTTCCGCTGTTGCGGACTTTAACAATAACCTTTTCGGCGTCGGATTTCGAGCTGATCTCAATATATCCGCCCTCGGGAGTGAATTTAACGGCGTTGTCAATCAGGTTATAAACAACCTGATTTATCATATCCTTATCTGCCGTGACGGGGTTGCTTTCCATCGTGTCAAGCCCTCGGATTTCGATATGTTTATTGTCAATGAGCTGTTCAAAGCCGAGCAGGGTGCGGAACAGCATTTCGGAGATATCAAAGCGAACAGGCTTCAGGTCAAGCTCACCCGCCTCGATTTTGCTCATGTTGAGCATACCCGTGACGAGTCTTGAAAGGCGTTTGACCTCGTCGGAAACGATTTTAAGATATTGATTCTGCTTGTCGGGGCTTATCGTGCCGTCAAGGATTCCGTCAATAAAGCCGCCTATGGTCGTCATGGGCGTTTTAAGCTCGTGTGAGACATTGGCAACGAAGCTTCTGCGGGAGGATTCAAGAGTTGCAAGAGCCTGCGCCATGGTGTTGAACGCCTGAACAAGCTCGTCGGTTTCATCAACTCCGAACAGCCTCAGTTTTGAGTGATTTATGGAAATTCGCTTTGAAAAATCTCCCGTTGCATACTGCTTTGCCGCCGCCGACATTTCACGCAGGGGCTTGGTCAGTCTGTATGAAACAAGGTAAACGAGAATGAACGCAATTGCAAAGGTGAAAAGCGTTGCAAGGAAGAACATTCTGAAAATCGTTGCGATATAAGGCGTCAGACCGCCGACTATCGGCTGAGTTGCATAAACAACGGCAATCGTTTTGCCGTTGACGATAACGGGCGAGCTGACGATAAAATGAATATCGCTGAGAATGCCGTTAAGATCTCCCGTTATGCTGACCGTTCCTTTAATGGCGGCTTTCATCATTTCCTTTGGAATGGAATATTGGCTGTGAACCATGCACTTGCCCGTATAAAGCGCCATGTTGGATTGGAGAATTTCTTTGCAGTAAACAACATCGCCGTCAAGATTCGTGATAAACACATCAGCGTCAATGGCGTTTGAAATCTGCATCAGAGAGTTGCAGATAACGATAATCGAGCCTCTGCCGCTCTCGTCAAGATAATCCGATTCGAGAACATCGCTCGTGTTCTGAGCAAGGCTTGCGGTGTTTTCAACAAGCAGTTCGATTTTTTCATCCATCCAGACTTTTGATACCAAAAGCAAGAGAGCTCCGCCTATAAAGACGAAGCTTGCAAGTATTATTGAAATCGTAACAATGAAGTACTTCCGGAAAAGTCCGGAGCTTCTTCTTTTTGACATAAGAGAGCACTCCCGGATTATCAGTCTTTTGTTTCAAATTTGTAGCCGACGCTCCAAACGGTTTTGAGCTCCCATTTGTCGGAAACGCCCTCGAGCTTTTCACGCAGACGCTTGACATGAACGTCAACCGTTCTTGAATCGCCGTAATAATCGAAGCCCCAGACCTCGTCAAGCAACTGATCTCTTGTGAAAACTCTGTTCGGGTTGCTTGCAAGGTGATAAATAAGCTCAAGCTCTTTGGGGGGAGTGTCGATTTTTTTGCCGTCAACTCTCAGCTCATAGTTTGTAAGGTTGATAACGAGCTTATCGAAACGAACCTCTTTGATATCGGTCTGTGCACCTGCGCCGCTTCTGCGAAGAACGGCTTTTACTCTTGCCATAACCTCTTTTGCGTCAAAGGGTTTAACGACATAGTCGTCCGCTCCGAGCTCGAAGCCAAGAACCTTGTCAAAGGTTTCGCCCTTGGCGGTGAGCATAATAATAGGCTTATCCGAGAATTTTCTGACCTCACGGCAAACCTGCCAACCGTCAAGAACGGGCAGCATTATGTCAAGAAGCATAAGGCTCGGTGAGAATTCCTGAAAAGTCTTAACGGCGTCTGCGCCGTTGTTTGCGATTGCAACCTCATAGCCCTCTTTTTCAAGATAAAGTCTTAAAAGCTCGCAGATATTGTTATCATCATCAACAACAAGAATTTTTTCCGCTGCCATGATTAATCCCCTCCTATCGGAATTTATCGTCACTTTTAATTATACTCTGTTTTTTAAATATTTTGTGAATTGGCAAAAAATAAATTGTTACTTTTGCCCTTTGAAAATGAACAAACCGTTAATTATGAAACAGAAAAGCGGAAAACCGTGCAGCTTTCAAAGGGTTTTCCCGCCTCAACGGTGCATTGCGGAAATTCGGGCATATTGGGAGTGTTGGGGTAAAACTGAGTTTCAAGGCAGAAGCCTGCATGCTTAATGAGCGGTTCGCCGTGCTTTCCGGGCTTTGTTCCGTCAAGGAAATTGCCCGTGTAGAGCTGAACGCCGCAAAGGTCGGTGAAAACATCAAGCTTTCTGCCGCTCTCGGGGTCATAAGCCGTTGCCGCAGGTCCGTCGCCGTCATTGAGGCAGAAGTTGTGGTCATAGCCACGGCACATGATAAGCTGTTCGTCATTTTCGCCGATATCTCTGCCGATGGGCTTCATTTTTCTGAAATCAAACGCCGTTCCCTCAACCGGGCGGATTTCGCCCGTGGGAATGCTGTTTTCATCGGTCGGGGTGAATGCATCGGCATTGATCATAAGCTCCTGACCGAGCACATCGCCCTTGCCTGCAAGGTTAAAATAGGCGTGATTGGTCATATTGATAACCGTTTTTTTGTCGCTGACGGCATAATAATCGATTTTGAGAGAGTTATCCTCAAAAAGAGTGAAGGTAACCTTAAAATCGACTTTTCCGGGGAAGCCCATTGCTCCGTCGGGGCTTTGATAACTCATTTCAAGGCTGCTGTCGTCAATGATAATCGCTTTCCAGACGGCGGTTGAAAGCTCTGCTCCGCCGTGAAGGCAGGTTATGCCTTTTTCGTTCTTCTCAACCTGATATTCCGTGCCGTCGATTGTGAATTTGCCTCCCGCAATGCGGTTTGCGTATCTGCCGACGGTCATTCCCTCATAGTCGGAATACTTTTCGTGACCCTCGATTGTGTCAAATCCGACGAGAATGTCGGCAAAATCGCCGTTTCTGTCAGCGGCATAAATGCTGTTGATTGTTGCACCGTAGGTGAGAATGTCAACTGTTGTTTCGCTTGAATTTTTGAGCGAATAGCAGTCAACGGATCTGCCGTCAGCAGTTTCGCCGAAATAATTTTTAACTATCATAATAAAATCCTCCTCGGAGCTGTTATTTTGTTATTTCCCAAATGTTATATCTTGTCCGTTCGGCAGTCTTTTTGCCGAATTGAATCGCCCTTTTCGGGCAGCGGTTGATGCAAGCCGTGCAGTGCTGACACTTGGATTTTATCCAAACGGGCTTGCCGTTTTGAAGCTCAATTGCGCCGTTGGGGCAGTTCTTGGCGCACATTCCGCACGAAACGCAGTCTGAATTTGCATAGAATTTTGAAGTTGTTCTGAAAATATTATAAAGCGGATTCAAAACGGCGGTTTTTGCCTTGTCTGCAAATTTTATTTCGCTTCTTTGCGCACGGGCATTGATGTCATCGCAGATTCCGTCAAGCTCTTTATCGGCGTGCCTGAGAAAACGCAGGCTTTTTTCTTTTGAGCAGGGGTCATACATAACAACATAATTATCGGGCATTCTGAGAGAAAAGCTGTAGTTGATTTTTGTTCCGAGAGCTTTTTCAAGAAGCTGAGCGGCGGCTCCCGTGCTTGCTCCGCAGGTGATAACGCAGTAAACATAGCTGCCGAGACTGCCTTTGACTGCGGCGGAAAAACGCTTAACTATTTCGGGCAGACCCCAGAAATAGACGGGGAAAACAAAGCCCGTTCTTTCGTCTTTAACGATTTCCGCTTTGCCGTTAAGAATATCAACCATCGAAACGGCACGGTCGCCCGTCTCTGCGGCGAGCTTTTCTGCGGCATATTTTGAATTTCCCGTTCCCGTGAAATAATAAATCATGCGGATTCCTCCCCATAATATAATTGTATATTTTTGCCTTAATTATAAATAATTGTAACATCAGGAAATTTTTTTGTCAATAAGTAAGAAGCGCAAAGCGTGGCATAATAAAAAAGAACCGAGAGTTCAAAGCTGCCGCTTGTATTCAGACGGCAAGCCGAAATTAACAACAAGGAGAGAGCTTTCCCATGGAAAACAATAAGCAGAATCAGCAGAACAATCAGCAGAACAACCAGCAGAATCAGAAGCAGAATCAGCAGAACAACAAGAACCAGCAGCAGAATCAGAGAAACCAGAAAAACAGAGAAAACTTCTGATAACGGCAAAAAGTCCCCGGGCTTCGGCTCGGGGATTTTCCGGAATATCATTATTTTATCATATTTATCAGCACGAGAATGTAGTGATAAACAACGGGCAGGAAGATTGACGGAAGCATATTGAGCGTTTTGAATTTTTTGTCAAAAATAAAATTTATTCCGATAGCCATGATGATTGAATATCCGACGGCGCATAGCTGAGTGAGCACATCGCCCTGCAAAATTCCGCTCAGAGAGCCTGCAAGCAGGGTTATGCCGCCCTGATAAATAAGCAGGGGAATAAAGGTGAAAATAACGCCGAAGCCGAGCGTTGCGCCGAAAATAATTGCCGTTGTGAAGTCGAGCGCACTCTTGACGAAAAGCACAGAGCTGTCGCCCCGAAGTCCGTCATTGATTGAGCCGATTATCGCCATTGCTCCGACGCAGAAAAGCACCGTGCCGTTAACAAAGCCCGAGGCAAACCCTCCCGCCTTGAATTTGCTTTCAATTTTGGTGCAGAAGCCGTTGAAACGCTGTTCAAGCTTCAGCATTTCGCCGAATAATGTGCCGATAACGAGATAAACAACGAGCAGAAGCTCTCCGCTGCTTGAAATTTTCCCGTCGGCAACCGAAAACATATTTGAAATAACGCCGTTAAGGCCGATAATCAGAATCGCAAGCCCAAGGGATTTGTTGACGCTTTCGGTGTAGCTGTCCTTGATTCCTTTTTTGAAAATCAGACCGATTGAGCCGCCCGCAATAACTGCGACGCAGTTAACCAGAGTTCCTGTCATTTTTAGCTTCCTCCATATTCCGTAACCGCATGTAGCTGTCTCTACGGTTCATCAGTTTAATACTTTACATGGCAAAAGTCAACACCGAAGCGGAAATATAATCAAAACATCCGTCAGAATCCGAAAATTTTCGATATTCCGTTTATAATCATGCAGGCGATAATGCCCATTGCGGTCGGCAGAGCACAGGCGAGCAGGGTATATTTCAGACTGCCCGTTTCTTTCTTGATTGTGATTACCGTTGTTGAGCAGGGCCAATGCATAAGTGAAAACAGGATAAAGCAGATTGCGGTTAAATCAGTCCAGCCGTTCTCGGTCAGTATCAGCAGAATATCCGATGCGCTCTCTATTTCAGGCAGAGTTCCGAGCGCAGAGTATGACATGAGGATTATCGGAATCACGATTTCGTTGGCAGGGAAGCCGAGAATGAATGCGGCGAGAATAACTCCGTCAAGCCCCATGAGCCGTGCGAACGGGTCGAGCAGGTCGGAGAACCTGCCAAGCAGAGAGATATCGCCGATTCTGATGTTTGCCGCCGCCCAGATGACAAGCCCCGCAGGAGCCGCAACCGCCGCCGCTCTGCCGAGCACAAACAGAGTCCGGTCAAAAACCGAGCGCACAAGGGTTTTGACAATCTGCGGTCTGCGGTAGGGAGGCAGTTCAAGCGTGAATGATGACGGAACGCCCTTGAGAATCGTTTTTGAAAGCAGTTTTGTTGCCGCAAAGGTCATGGCAACGCTCAGAGCGATAACTCCCGTCAGAGTGGCGGCAGAAAGGAACGATGAAAATGCTCCGCCTGCGGCAGCAATGAAAAACATTGATATTATTGATATCAGGGCGGGAAATCTCCCGTTGCACGGCACAAGACTGTTGGTCATAACGGCGAGCAGGCGTTCTCTCGGAGAGTCAATGATTCTGCATCCGATAACCCCTGCCGCATTACAGCCGAAGCCCATGCACATTGTCAGAGCCTGCTTTCCGCATGCACTGCAGAGGCGGAACGGTTTGTCGAGATTATATGCGATTCTCGGCAGGAATCCCGAATCTTCAAGCAGGGTGAAAAGCGGAAAGAATATCGCCATGGGCGGCAACATTACCGAAACGACCCACGCCAGAACCCTGTAAACGCCGAGAACGAGCGAATCATGCAGCCATTGAGGGGCGTTCAGAGCCATGAACAGCTCCGAGAGCTTATCCTGAAGCCCGAACAATGCTCCCGAAAGCAGTTCCGAGGGATAGTTTGCGCCGACGATGGTCAGCCAAAAGATTATTGCGAGCATGAGAAGCATGACGGGGTAGCCCGTCAGCGGACTTGTGAGGATTCGGTCGATTCTGCGGTCGAGTTTGGAATAATCCTTACCGCCTTTAACTGCTCCGAGACAGATTTTTTCCGCAGAAGCAACAAGTGCCGACGCTATTTCGTCTCCGATTTTAACGCAGTCGGTTCCGCTTTGGTCAAGAACGGCTTTAGCCTTTGAGATGGCGTGCCGAAGCTCGGGGCTGTCAAGAAATCTGACGCCGAGACAGCCCGAAATTTCTTTTTCGAGGGAATTATCGGGGTCGAGCAGACGCAGGCTAAGCCAACGTGGGTTAATTTTACCCTCTGCAAATTTTCTGACCGTCGGCTCAACCGCCGCAATTGCATTTTCAACAGCTTCGGGGTATTTAACCCTGAAAATCTTGCCTGAGCAGGGCATTTTTTCAAGCGCATCAATGAACGGCGCAAGGCTCTTTTTCTTCCGTGCCGAAACTCCGACTACGGGAACGCCGAGCCGCTCGGAAAGCCTTTTTTCATTAATGAAAATACCTTTCCGCTTGGCTTCGTCCATAAGATTTATCAGAACAATAACATTTTCCGTGATTTCAAGCGTTTGCAAAACAAGATTCATGCTTCTTTCAAGGCAGGTAGCGTCGCAAACAACTGCAACGATATCGGGCTTTGCAAAGCAGATAAAATTCCGTGCAATTTCTTCCTCGGCGGAATGAGCATTCAGCGAATATGTACCGGGCAGGTCAACGAGCGTATAGCGGCGGCTTTTGCCCGAAAAGCTCCCCTGCGCATTCGCAACCGTTTTACCCGGCCAGTTGCCCGTGTGCTGATTCATTCCCGTCAGGGCATTGAAAACCGTGCTTTTGCCGACATTCGGATTGCCTGCAAGCGCAACGACAAGGTCGGATTCGCTTTTCTTCCTTATTTCAAGCCCCGAGTCAATCGCCTGCCTGCCAACCGAGCTGTTAGTAAGTCCCATTTAACCGCCCCGCCGTTTCAACGAAAATCTCGGCGCAGTCCTCCGCCCTTATGGCGATAACCGCACCTCTTATCAGATAAGCGCAGGGGTCGCCGAGCGGGCTTGTGCCGACGCATTCAACGGTTGTATTTTCCGTAAGCCCGATATCCATCAGCCTGCGGCGTATGCTCCCGCAATCACCGAGCCGTTTCACCGTGGCTTTTTCGCCCGGCAGGATTGAATTCAATGCTTTATATTCTTTCATAATTATCCGTCTCCCGTGAAAAGCTGTTTGTTGCACTTTTCTATTGATATGTTATTCAGCTTTCGGGGAAAAGGTTAATGCGAAAAAGACGATTACGATTACCAAGACAGAATTGCAGAGAAA
>JAEDKI010000217.1 GCA_016295895.1 Clostridiaceae bacterium
GAACGGGAAAGCTTTCAGGAACGAAGTGTCTTTAGTTAAAATTTATAGGTTCAAAGTGTGGCGGTGCTTGCTCCCGCCGCATTTTTATTTTAATGCAGAAAAAAATCGGCAACTCCGTTATGAGCGAACTGTGTTCGCCCGTCTGAAACGCACAAATTCACGGCAAATCCGTAGGGTTCGGCGTCCCCGACGAACCGATTCGTCACAGGCAAATAATATGCCGCATGGCGGATGGACGATGTAGGCATCGTCCGCTACAAATCGGAAGCGGTATATACGGTAATCTCCGTCAAGCAATGTAGGGGAGGCGTTTCGCCTCCCGCGGGACGGGAAACCCGTCCCCTACGAGGAAAAACCAACAAAACGATAAATCCCGATTTTCCGGTTCGTTTTTTGCCTTTTTCGGGTAATCGGAAAGCCCCGTGTTGCATATAATATGCAAAAAGCCGAATAAACGGCTCGCTTTTGGTTTATACTACTTATGCAGGCATTTTATTCCTGCTTTTTGTGCAAGAATAAGTGCCTGCATTTTTGCATCTTGGAAAAATGTAACCTGTTTTTACGCTTTTGTAACCATTTGTAACTTTTTCTGTTTTTCACAAAAAAATTCCCTTGTTTTGACAAAACCCTGCGGCATTCGCCCGAATGCTAAATGTCGCTCCGACAATATGCGGAAATACTTTTGTGCAAATTACACAAAAAATCATTCTCAAAAAATTTGACAAATCATCCTTTTGCCAATATAATGTCACCCGTTGCAAAAGGAAATCGAGGAACGGCGTTAAAAACAGCCGTCCGAAAAACTACTAATGCGCAGAAAAAAGGAGATTTTTATGATTACAAATTCAATATCCGAAAGCGTCGGAACTCGCAAAAGAGGCTTTAAGATTTTAACTGCCGTCATAACAGTTCTGTTTGCTTGCTCCGTAACGATAACGGCGTTTGCTTCGGCAAATACCTATGAAGTTACGGTAATTGACGGAGAGAAATCGGTAAGCATAACAACCAAAAGCTCTGACCCCGGAGAAATAGTCAGGCAGGCGGGCATGAGGCTCGGCGCAAACGATGAGCTTGACCTCTCGGATTACTCTGCGGGCAAGGGCGGCACAATCGTCATTGAAAGGGCGAAAATCATTCGTGTAGAGGACAACGGCATTATTTCATATTTCGTCGGCTACACCGACACGGTCAGCGAAATCATCAAAAAAGAGGGAATCGCCATCAACAGCGGCGACGATATCGGCGCCAATCCCTCAAGCACCGTTTTTGACGGAATGAAGCTTTTCATCAAGAGAGCCTTTACCGTCAGCATTGATGCAGACGGTGAGAGCAAAAATGTTCCCATTGTCAAAGGCACGGTTGCGGATGCAATCGAGAAGTCGGGCATTAAGCTCGGCGCAGATGATATCGTTGTTCCTTCGCTTGATTCAAAGCTCATTGGCTTCACAAGAATCAAGATATCAAGAGTCAGCTATAAGACCAAGAAAGAAAAAGAATCGGTTGACTTTGAAACAAAGATTATTCCGAGCGGTGATATGTATATCGATGAAGAAGTCATCGTCACTCCCGGAGTAAAGGGCGAAAAGACGGTTATTTACACCGAAAAATATGTCGACGGCGTTCTTGACGAAACAAAGGTTATTTCCGAGAGAACCGTTAAGAAGCCTGTTGATCAGGTTAAAAAGGTCGGAACAAAGAAGAGAGCGACCCTTGCGGCGTTCAAAAACACCTCCGCTCCCATTTCGGATCTTTCCGTTCCCTCCGATCTCAAGCTTGACGAAAACGGAATCCCCGTTGAATACGCATACTGCGTCAGCGGCAAGGCAACTGCCTACACGGGCGACCCCGCCACCGCATCGGGCAGAAAGCCGATGCCCGGCCATATCGCCGTTGACCCGAAGGAGTTCCCCTACGGAACAGAGCTTTATATTGTTTCCGCCGACGGAAAATATGTTTACGGCTACTGCATAGCGGCGGATACGGGCGGATTTGTCTCAATGGGCAACACGGATGTTGACCTCTATATGGATAACGAGCAGATGTGCCGTGATTGGGGCAACAGAAATGTTAAGATTTATGTTCTTAACTGATTAAACGGAGCTTGGATGGCTCGGATTTAACAATTAAAATCAATAAATCGGTTTGCACCGTCTGATGCAAGCCGATTTTTGCTTTTCGTTTTGATTTTTGGTGCAGGGATTATTCCCGCAAAGGATTATTGACAAAATGCGCCGTATTATGGTATTCTTTCAGCTTGGCATTACCTTAACGGTAGACGGTTACAATCTTGCCCTCAGCAATGGGAGTGTTACGTTTGTTTTCACCGCATAACGGATTAAATCATAATATATTACAAATATTTATTATATATTTATAAGCAGATTTGCGAAAATCGAATTTTAAATGGATTTTTTCGCCAAAATGGCAAAAATTATGCCTGTATTTTG
>JAEDKI010000218.1 GCA_016295895.1 Clostridiaceae bacterium
CAGTTGAGAATTTTATAAAGATTTGTTTCGTCCGCCTGCTTTTTGTAAAGCTCAAGGTCGTGATCCGTGCAGACGATCAGCTTCTGCGGATCCTTTACCGTCTTGATCAGCATCAGATTTCTGTAATGATTGATAAGCTCAAAGCAGAGCCTTTCCATATCGCAGGATTCACGGTGAAGCCTGTCGATCAAAGAAAGCACTTCGGACGGATTGTTTGCATTTATATTTTTGACAATTTCAAAAAGATGCTCTTTTCCTGCAAGTCCTGCCGCATTGCCTACTGTTTCTGCGGTAACGTGCTCATTTATTCCGGCGCATCGGTCGAGGATTGAAAGAGCGTCACGCATCGCACCGTCGGCAATTCTCGCAATGAGCAGAGCTGCGTCATCATCAAGCTTGATTTTCTCCTCATCAGCAACATATTTCAGTCTTGAGCTGATGTTTTCGGGTGTGATCCTGTGAAAATCAAAACGCTGACATCTTGAAAGAATTGTCGCAGGGAGCTTGTGTACCTCCGTCGTTGCAAGCACGAATTTGACGTGCTCCGGCGGCTCTTCAAGAGTTTTTAAAAGAGCATTGAAAGCTCCGATTGAGAGCATATGAACCTCGTCGATAATATACACCCTATATTTTGTGTGGACGGGAGTATAGTTAGCCTCGTCACGAAGATCACGGATATTGTCAACACCGTTGTTGCTGGCGGCGTCAATCTCGATAACGTCAAGTATCGAACCGTCGTCAATGCCCTTGCAAATGGAACATTCGTTGCAGGGATTGCCGTTGTGGGTATGAGGACAGTTGACCGCCTTGGCAAATATCTTGGCGCAGGTTGTCTTGCCCGTTCCCCTTGAGCCTGTGAAAAGGTATGCATGAGAAACCTTGCCCGACTCGATCTCATGAGCGAGGGTAGAGGTGATATGCTCCTGACCTACAACATCGTCAAAGGTCTGAGGTCTCCACTTTCGGTAAAGCACTCTGTACACGGCATATCCCTCCTTAAAATAAAAAAGCATTACCTCAGTCACATGGTGTGCAGGCCGTACTGTGTCGCACGGTGTTAACCGCTTAATGCTGCTCGGTTCCCCGCCTGACATGGTTCGCGGCACCCCGTCGCACAGGACCAACACACCACATGACTGAAATAATGCTTCAGATATAATCTCCTGCAATATCTTAATTATTATAATATATTTCTGTTATTTTAGCAAGAGATTTTATAAAAAATTATTGAATTTCCTCTGACTTTTTCTTTTTGCCAACGAATTTTTTTAACAGCAAAACCGCTGTCACAACAGGTATTGCACAAATTGCCGCCAAAACGATGTATTTCATCGGAATCAGCTCGTAAATTCCTTCGCCGAGAACGGTGAAAGCTATAACCCTCGGCGCAATTCCGAGCACGGAAAAAATCAGATACGGGAAAAATTTGAAATCAAAAGCTCCCATAAAAAGTGATGAAAAGTCTATCGGAAAAGCCGGAATAAAACGCATCAAAAATATAGCGGCGCTGCGGTTTTTATCAAGCATCGTGAAAAATTTGTCTCCCGCTTTTGTACTGCGGATTTTCTTTTCAACAGCGTCCTTGCCGAGAAATTTTCCGAGGAAGTATGTCACGGTAACTTCAAAGGCGATACCGAGCAGATTTACAATCACCGCACGTTTAGGATCGAAAGCCATACCGACAGAAATGTAAATAAGCGAGGCAGGAACGACCATCATAACTGCCTTGACCGCATAAACTCCGAGAATTATAAGCTCGGCAATGAAAATTGAAGAAGCCCCTGCAATGAGAGTACGGATATCAAGATTTGAAAGAAAATCGTAATTGACTATCGCCGTGACAAATATTGCGGCGGCAACGGCAATTTTTATTATGTTTTTTACGGTTTCTTTTTTCATACCTGTCTCCGATCATTTTTTGGTCAATATTTATTATACCACAAAAAAGTAAAAAATAAAGTGAAAGCCGAAAAATGACTGAACATTTCGGCTTTCACAAATTATTTGTTTAGCACATTTTTTCCTTGATTTTGGAAAGTCTTTCAAGAGCCTCGTTGAGAGTATCGTCCTTCTTTGCAAAGTGGACGCGGACAATGTTGTTGATGCCCGTCTCGTTAAAGAACGATGTTCCGGGAACACAGGCAACGCCGACCTTGTGAGCCATTTCAAGACAGAAATCAACGTCGGACTGACCGGGCTTCAGGAACGGTGCAATGTCGGCAAGGACAAAGTATGCGCCCTGCGGATCGGTATAGGGAATACCGATGCGGTCAAGTCCCTCGGTAAAGAGCTTTTTCATATGGGCATAGTGTGCGCCGAACTCCTCATAGTAGCTGTCGGGCATATTGAGACCGACGCAGGCAGCCTCCATAAGCGGAGAAGCCGCACCGACCGCATTGAAGTCGTGGTACTGTTTAATTCTGTCCATCAGGTGCTTGGGAGCGA
>JAEDKI010000219.1 GCA_016295895.1 Clostridiaceae bacterium
TTTATTATGCAAGCGATGAGGATCTTGTTGAGGTTCCGAATGTATCGGATAAGGGTTGGGATGTTGAAATGGCAGAGGCTATTCTGAAATCAGTCAACCTCACGCTTGACCCGAATATTATCGAAGAAAACAGCGACTTGCCCAAGGGCAGAGTTATTGCTCAGTCTCCCGAAGCAGGTGAAAAGGCAATTCAGGGCAGTAAAGTTACTCTTACTGTCAGCAACGGCATTCCTGCTTCAAGCGAAGCAACGGTAACAATTAATTTGCCTGCTTCCGGCGGAACAAGAGGTAATTTTGAGATTTTCGTCAATAACGAATCAATCGGCAGCAGAACCCTGCTTCTTGACGGCAGTCCGTATTCATTCACCATTTCGGGTAGCGGTTCCGATGCTTCGGTAAAGGTTTATATAAACGGAAGCGAGTATTATTCCTGCACGGCTGATTTCACAAAATCACCGGCTGAAATCAGCAATGAATCTTATTCAAACGGTAGCTCCTCGGGTAATAAGAATCCGATACCTTCCGTTCAGGGTATGACCATGAGCGCCGCAATAGCAACGCTTAACGCAAGCGGATTTACCAATATTGAAACAGAGTATCAGACCGTTTATACATCAGATGAGGACGGCAAGGTTCTTTCTCAGACCCCGTCTCCCTCATCAACAAATATTCTCGGCATGACTCAGACTTATTCTCCCGATACTAAGATAACTATTGTTGTCGGTCAGAAAATCGGAGTATAATCGCAATGGCAAAGCTTGATGGAATTATAATAAAAGGAATCGGCGGCTTCTATTATGTTGAAGCCGCCGGTGAAACTTATGAGTGCAAGGCGAGAGGAATATTCAGAAAATCGGGCTTGAAGCCCCTTGCGGGAGACCGTGTTGTTATTTCCGTTAGCGAAAACTCGGAGAATACGATTGATGAAATCCGTGAACGCAGCAGCGAGCTTTTGCGCCCTCCCGTTGCGAATGCAGACAGATTGTTCATCGTTTCTTCGGTTTGCGAGCCAAAACCCGTTCTTTTGATTATTGACCGACTCACCGCTCTTGCAACGGTTAAAAAGATTGAACCCATAGTTGTGTTTACAAAGTGCGACCTTGCAGGCGCTGATGAATATGTTAAGATTTATAAAAAAGCAGGCATCAAATCCATCGCCGTTTCATGCGTGACGGGCGAGGGTGTTGATGAAGTAAAAAAAGAGCTTCAGAACCATATCAGCGCTTTTTGCGGAAATTCCGGTGTCGGTAAATCGTCTTTGCTCAATGCAATTGACCCAAGCCTTGCGCTGAAAACCGGAGAAATCAGCGATAAGCTCGGCAGAGGCCGTCACACTACCCGACACAGCGAGCTTTTTAAGGTTGAGGGCGGTTATGTTGCCGACACGCCCGGCTTTTCATCCTTTGAAAACGAAGAATACGAGCCTATTCTGAAAGAGGATTTGCCGTTTGCTTTTAAAGAGTTTGTCCCTTATCTCGGTCAATGCAAGTTTTCAACCTGCAATCATGTTAAGGACAAGGGTTGCCGAATTATTCAGGCAGTTGATGACGGAGAAATTCCGCAGTCAAGGCATGAAAGCTACTGTTCAATGCTTGAACAGGCAAAGAACATCAAAGAATGGGAAATCAAACAGAGAAAAAAGTGATTTCTTATTTAGGCAAAAACCGAACAGTAACGAAAATCCCCGAAACTGATTATACTGTATTGAGCACAGACTCAGGCTGTATGACGGGCGGTGATTTTGTTGAGATATGTTTCGGTAGGAACGGTTCTGATAGCTTTTGCTCTCGGTATGCTTGTTGCATCGCTGTTCCCTTATACAATAGCTGTCATTATTATTGCTGCCGTTTTGATTCTTGCAGGCCTGAGACTTTGCAGATAAAGAGTAAGTATAGTTTACTCAGCAAAGGAGGAAAGGCGCAATGAAAATAGTAGTTGTTCGCAGTCCGAAAGCTTTCAGAGGAATTCTGAGGCTCATTTTCGGGATTAAACGGCAGGAAAATGCGGTATAGTATAAAATAATTATTTGGAGATTTCATATGAAAATTGTAGTCGTAGACGGTCAGGGCGGCAAGCTCGGAAAACAGCTTGTTGAAAAAATAAACTCAGCTTTTCCCGATGTATTCATAACCGCCGTCGGTACAAACAGCGTGGCAAGCTCGGCAATGTTGAAAGGCGGAGCTTCCGTTGCCGCAACGGGAGAAAATGCGCTTAAAGTTGCATGCAGAAATGCCGATGTTATTGTCGGGCCGATTGGAATTGTTATTGCAGATGCGCTGATGGGAGAGATTTCTCCCGAAATGGCGTATACAGTCGGATCAAGCATTGCGGCGAGGATTCTGCTCCCCGTTAATAAGTGTGATAATTATATCGCAGGAGCGGGGAATATAACGGTATCCGAAATGATAGATGATGCCGTTAAAAAAATCGGAGAATTAATGA